>JANPAP010000664.1:0-4482 GCA_031429975.1 Chitinophagaceae bacterium | reverse complement strand
AAAAATAAAAAAGCAAATGCTTTTTTTGATACACTTTCGTTTACCAATAAAAAAGAATACATCGTTTGGATAACCAGTGCTAAAAAAGATGAAACAAAGAAAGCAAGATTAGATGCTACCATTGAAAAGCTTTCATTGGGAAAAAGAAATCCTTCTGATAAATAATATTTTTAAGTAAAAGATAAATTAAGCCGGTTTAACAGCCAGCTTTTTTTTATGGGAATAACCCAATTATTCTCCAACTCTTTTTTTGTAAGTACCGTATTATTAAAATACAATGTTTCTGCATTTATATGATTTTGTTGAACAGCTTTATTGATGGTTGGTAAATCTATTAGTGCCAGTTTATCATCAATTACAAATGCTAATTCTTGCCTATTAAATAACGCAACTGCAAAGGTTTTTTCTATTTCTTTAATAATTCTTACAGAGCTGTCGGTACTACAACCGCTAACCCCGGCTGCTGTTTCATCGGCAATAAAAACAATAAACTGTCCAAAAAATAACGATGCAAATCCCTTTACTTTTTCCCCATGGCTATTCCAACTTTGTACAAAATTATCAAGCATAACTTTAATGCTATTTTCTTCTGTATTAGTAAACATTCGATTGCTTTGATAAATCCAAACTTTTGAATTGTCATCAAAATTTTCAGGTATTTTTTCTTTATAATTTAAATCCATGTTACTTTTATTTTGAAAATATTGAATCATTTTAGGCAAGTGAGGCAGCAACTAATTCTGCTATATCCAATACCTGCACATCCTCTTCTTTATTATTATTTTTTACGCCATCCGTCATCATGGTATTACAAAACGGGCAAGCCGCAGCAATAATGGTTGCACCTGTTTCCAACGCTTCATTAGTTCTTTCTTGGTTAATACGAACAGTGCCTTTTTCTTCTTCCTTAAACATTTGAGCGCCACCAGCGCCACAACAAAGCCCATTCGATTTGCAGCGTTTCATTTCAATCAGTGCAACATCCAACGCTTCTAAAACTTTACGGGGGGCTTCATAAATATTGTTTGCTCTACCTAAATAGCAACTGTCATGGTAAGTAATTTTTTTTCCTTTAAATACTCCGTTCTCCTGCATTTTAATTTTCCCTTCATCAATAAGTTGTTGCAAAAAACTTGCATGATGAATTACTTCATAATTTCCGCCGAGTTCGGGATATTCATTTTTTAAAGTATTAAAACAATGGGGGCAGGCGGTTACAATTTTTTTAATCCCGTATCCATTTAAGATTTGAATGTTTTGATAAGCCATCATTTGAAACATAAATTCGTTACCAGCCCGCCTTGCCGGATCGCCGGTACAATTTTCTTCCTTTCCCAAAATGGCATACTTAATTTGTAGTTTATCGAGTATCGTTACAAATGCCTTGGTTATTTTTTGAGCCCTTTGATCAAAACTTCCGGCGCAACCCACCCAAAAAAGTACTTCAGGATTTTCACCGGCAGCAGCCATTTCAGCCATTATTGGAACATGCATATCAAATAATTATTTTAACAAAAGTAATTACTTGTTGGTAGATATTTTTACTGTACATTTTTTAATTATGTTATTTTATTATTGTCGTCATTTTAAATACAATTTAGTTACCCGTTTAAAAACCTAATTGAAGCAATTCAAATAAATGAATACAATCCTAATAGTATATTTTTGCAGTGAATGAAACAGCTGTCTACACTAAATATTTATTTTTGGAAATACCGTTTTCGTTTTTTTTTAGGATTCCTATTTATCATTCTAACAAATTATTTCAGAATTCTGGCTCCTCAGCTCACCGGTTATGTTGTAAATACGGTTGTTAATAATATTGAAAAAGCAACCATTTTAAAAAACAATCAGCTTAATTCAAAAAAAGATCTCATTGTACAACACATCATTTCTTTATTAGATTCAAAAACCATTAGCGAAAAAATTTTATGGTGTGGTGTTACCTTATTAATCATTGCACTTATTAGTGGGTTTTTTATGTTTTTAATGCGTCAAACAATTATTGTTATGAGCAGGTTAATTGAATGCGACCAAAAAAATCAGGTCTTCAACCAATATCAGCAATTAGATATTCATTTCTTTAAAACGAACAGTACAGGCGATTTGATGAACAGAATTTCAGAAGATATCAGCAGGGTTAGAATGTATACTGGCCCTGCGATCATGTATTTTATTAATCTTGCTGCAGTATTGGGTTTTAGTATTTTTTTTATGGTAAAGGCTAGTCCTAAACTAACAATATATGCTTTGATGCCCTTACCTGTTTTAGCAATAACCATTTATTTTGTAAATACAATTATTAATAAAAAAAGTGAACGCATTCAAGAAATGCTGAGCAAATTAACGACCAACGCACAGGAGTCTTATAGTGGCATTCGGGTAATAAAATCTTTTGTTCAGGAAAGAGCTATGTTAGGCTTTTTTACAAATAACAGCGAGGCCTATAAATCCAATGCATTAAGCCTTGCAAAAACCGAAGCCATTTATTTCCCTAGTATGGCATTGCTTATTGGCATCAGTACATTGATAACAATTATGGCTGGAGCATTGGATGTTGTAAATGGAGTGGAAGGTGCTTCGGTTGGCACCATTGCAGAATTTGTAATGTATATCCAGATGTTAACTTTCCCCGTTAGTGCAATTGGCTGGACGGCGAGTATGACCCAAAGAGCAGCTGCATCACAAAAAAGAATCAATGAATTTTTATTAGCAAAACCAACTATTCTAAATTCAATTGAAAAATTAAAACCATCGCTATCTGATACTATACTTTTTAAGGAAATTGATTTTACTTATCAGAATACGGGAATTAAAGCTTTAAAGAAATTCTCACTTAAAATAAATAACGGCGATAAAATTGCAATAGTTGGTAAAACAGGTTCGGGTAAATCTACCATTGCTAATTTATTATTAAGAATGTATGATCCTCAAAAAGGATCGATACTTTTTGGAGCAACTCCCATTAAAAAAATTGATCTAGAATATTTGCGTAATGCTATAAGCTATGTACCACAAGATGTTTTTTTATTTAGTGATTCAGTAAAAAATAATATAGGTTTTGGTATTCAAAATGCAGCTACAGCTGCCATTATAAATGCGGCACAAATTGCTGTAATTGATAAAGAGATCAATAGTTTTTCAAATGGATACGAAACGCAAATAGGGGAAAGAGGTGTAACCCTAAGTGGTGGGCAAAAGCAGCGTATTTCAATTGCCAGGGCCATTATTAAAAATCCTGAAATCGTAATTTTTGATGATTGCCTCAGTGCTGTTGATGCAAAAACAGAAAATGAAATAATTCGAAACCTAAACGAATACCTGCAAAATAAAACTGCCTTAATTATTACACATCGTTTTTTTTCACTGCTTCAATTTGATAAAATAATAGTTTTAGATGAAGGTGAAATAATTGAACAAGGTAACCACCAGGAATTAATGATATTAAATGGCCATTATGCCGCAATGTATAACAGACAACAACAACAGGAAAAAATAAATTTGGATGCTGAAAAATAGTTACTGTCTATTAAAGAAATAAAAACTTGTTTTTTTTGCTATTTCAAAAACAACTATATCTTTGTCAGCATTAAAATTATTAGCAATAAATTAAAACTAAAATTGTGGCGTACGAGAACAACGACAAAAAAATGGAAAGCGTTTATAGTAAACGCATCAGAGCAGGAAAACGTAGAACTTACTTTTTTGATGTAAGAGAGACCAGAGGTAATGATTATTATCTTACCATAACAGAAAGCCGTAAACGCTTTGACTCTGATGGATACGACCGGCATAAAATATTTGTGTATAAAGAAGACTTTAATAAATTCATTAAAGGTTTAGGCGAAGCAATCGATTATGTAAAAACCGATTTAATGCCCGATTTTGATTTTGATGCATTTAATCATGATACGCCTTATGAAGGAGATGAAAATTTTCAAGCTGCAGCAGCTCAAAATAATGCGGAAGTAGTTGATGAAAATTTAATAACCGAAATTTCAATTCCAGAGCCTGAAATAACTACTTCTGAAGAACCTATTGAACTGGATAATGGTAGTAATGAAGAAGTTGATAAATGGTAATTTAAAAAAAAAGTTAAGCCTTTCTGTAAAAAGAAAGGTTTTTTTACTATATTCGTATTCAATCTTGTTGAACATACTATATTCTAGCTTAACCAAAAGCTATTAATCAGTATCAGTTACTGATTATTTCTAATTCCTATCAAAAATTAAAAATCCATTTAATTAGTTTTAAATTATTTTCCTAAGTTAAAGCAGTCTTTTTAATTCGAATAATATATTCTCAAATCTTAATGATTTGGGTACCGTAAACCTAAAACCTTTTTTTATGCTACTTACTGAAAATGCAAGCTTTCTTGAAGAGTACAAATCTTTCTTACATAGAAAGGAGTATCCTTGTGTAGCGGCAAAAGCTGCTGTTCAAAAACAACAAATTCGGGTGTTAGTTGCCGATCACATGGCA
>JANPAP010000663.1:0-10878 GCA_031429975.1 Chitinophagaceae bacterium | reverse complement strand
AGCCGTTAAAGTTAGTGAGTCAACAGTAGTTCGTAATTGCTTTAATTTTTCTTTGGCCGATACGCCAAATTTTTGTTCCTCATCAATAATCATGAGGCCCAGGTTTTTAAACTGCACCTCTTTTCCCAATAAAGAATGGGTTCCAATGATGATGTCAATTTTTCCTTCGGCCAGTTTTTTTAAAGTTTCTTTTTTTTCTTTGGCCGATTTAAAGCGGTTGATAAAATCAACAGTAACCGGAAAATCTTTTAACCGTTCGCCAAAAGTTTTAAAATGCTGATAAGCCAGAATCGTTGTAGGAACCAGCACTGCAGCCTGTTTGCCATCGCAGCAGGTTTTAAATGCGGCCCTAATGGCTACTTCTGTTTTTCCAAAACCCACATCACCACAAACCAAGCGATCCATCGGCATTGGTTTTTCCATGTCCCGTTTTACATCATCAATAGATTTTGCCTGATCGGGCGTATCCTCGTAAATAAAACTGGCTTCCAATTCTGTTTGCATATAATTATCCGGCGAGTGTGCAAAGCCTTCCTGACTTTTTCGCTGGGCATATAATTTTATTAAATCGGTGGCAATATCTTTTACCTGTTTTTTGGTTTTATCTTTTAATTTGTTCCAAACATCGCTGCCCAGTTTATTCATTTTGGGCACCGTGCCTTCCTTACCACTGTACTTACCTATTTTATGCAGCGATGAAATATTTACATACAACAGGTCGCCATCTTTATATTGAATGCGAACCGATTCCTGCATTTTTCCATTGGCCTCAATCTTCTGTAATCCGCTGTACACGCCCACTCCATGATCGATATGCGTTACATAATCTCCAGGCTGCAGCTCTCTCAGCATTTTTAAAGTAAGCGCTTTGTTTTTGCTGAAGGCTTGTTTTACTTTGTATTTATGGTAACGTTGAAAAATCTGATGATCGGTATAACAAACCGATTTTAAATCATCATCGATAAAACCTTCGTGAATGGATTTGGGTACTGGTATTACCTGAATCTCCGTTTTTAAATCAGTAAAAATGCTGTGCAATCTTTCCAGCTGTTTGGGATTTTCGGCAAAAATGTAAATATTATATTTCTGTTCTTCGTACGCTTTTAAATTTTTTATCAGCAAATCAAACTGGCGGTTAAAGGCAGGTTGTTCTTTTGTATTGAATGAAACCGATTCTCGTTGATCGTTTTGGAAATAAGCTTTCTTACCAAATTCAATAATATGGCGGTGAATAATTTGCTTTTCTATTTCAGCGGCATTTACAAAATCATCTGCCGATACTTCTTTCTTTTCATTGATATCTTCCTCTTCATTGCTGGGTTTTTTTATCGCACCCGATTGCATCAATTCCAAAAACAGATCGAGATCTTCTTCCTGCTGTTGAATTTTTTCTTTTATAAATTCCCAGTCTTCAAGCCAAACAATCGTATTGGCAGTTAAGAATTCCAGCAACGAAACTTTTTCCCCGGTTTCAAATTGTGTTTCCACATTGGGTATAATATTTACCTGCAATAATTTCCTTTCACTCAACTGTGTTTCCGGATCAAAAATGCGGATGCTGTCTACTTCATTTCCAAATAACTCAATGCGATAGGGCTTTTCATTGCCAAAAGAATAGATATCAAGTATGCCACCCCTGATGGCAAACTGCCCCGGTTCATATACAAAATCGGTGCGTTCAAAACCATGCTGAACAAATTTTTCGAGCATGCCATTAACATCCAGCACATCGGCCTGTTTGATGGAGATGATATTTTCGGAAAGCGTTTTGGACAACACTACTTTTTCGAAGAGTGCTTCGGGATGTGTTATAATTATTTTTTTATTGCCGCCACCGGCAATTTTTGTAAGCGCTTCGGTACGCAACATTACATGGCTGCTGTTGAGCAGTTTGTAATTTTTTTTATTTTTAAAAGAAGAGGGGAAATAAAAAATATCCAAAGCATCGGTAATATTTTCCAGTGTATTGTGAAAATAGGCCGCTTCTTCTGCATCCCTTAAAACAATCAGGTGGTTTAATTGTGCCGCTGCCTGGTTGGAAAAAACTGCCGAAACAATAAATGCAGTGGAGCTGCCCTGAAGCCCTGAAAGGTGCAACAGTTGCGGATTGGGCAATACAATTTTGTTCGCTATTTGAAAACAGCGTTTATCATTTGCATATTCTTTCTTCAGCACTTCCAGATTCATCCTTGCCGCAAATATAGGTTAAGTAAAAAAATGATCGTCAATAATCCTGTTACAACAACATTGCAGCCTGTAAAAGCGTTAATAATTGCCATAACTAAAAGCAAAATTATCTATATTCGAAAAAAGTAAAGAGGGGTTCAATTTCCTCCAAGTGATTCAAATGAAAAAAATACAGCAATACATCTTTTTTATATTCCTGATTATTCCGTTTACAAAAATTGCTGCACAGCAACAAAAATATCCGGTTCACTTTACCAATGGCGATTATTTTTTTGATCATAATATCAGCAATAACAGTTTTACAACTGCAGCTATTAACTATGCAATTTTTGAAAACGATTATTTTGTAATCATTCAATTCAGTGAATTACCTACTGCTGATTTAAAAGAAAAAATGTTTAATGATGGTATTCGTCTGCACGGCTACTTGCCCGAAAACAGTTACCTGGCTGCCATTTCAACTTCATTCGATTTTACTAAAGCAAAAAATTTTCATATCAGCTCCATCAATACATTGCCTTCTTTTTATAAAATTGACAGGAGGCTTGAGCAATTCAAACTCAACTTTCAAAAAGAAACAACAACAGCCCTAGCCATCAGTTGTATTGAAGTAGCTGATAAAAAAACAATAACAACTGCATTAAAAAATGTGGGAGCAATCATTGTTTCAACCAAACTGGAAGCTGCTAATATTTTTTTAGTACAAGTAAACACTGCCATCATCAACCAGCTTGCTGCTTTACCTTTTATAAGCAGTATTCATTTGCAAACCATCAAAGATGTTGCGCTAAATTATAACAGCAGGGCCAGCAACGGCGTTGCTGCTTTAAATGCATTTAACGGAAAAAATTTAAACGGAAAAGGGGTTGCAATCGGCATTGGCGATAATGCTGATATCTCCACCCATATTGACTTTGCAGACAGGCTCATTAACCGCAGTCCATGGTCGCCGCAAGATCATGGCACCCATACATCCGGTACTGCAGCCGGCGCAGGTATACTCAATATTAAAAACAGGGGGATGGCTTCCAAGGCTACCATCATCAACCAATATTTTAGCGATATCATTACAAATGCGCCAACTTATATCAGCGATTATAACATGGTGCTCAGCAATAATTCTTATTATGCTTCGGCTTACGGTTGCCCCGGCGAAGGCGAATATAACGGGCTTAGTATTTTTGCCGATCAACAAATTATTATCAATAATCAATTGTTGCATGTGATAGCAGCAGGCAATGATGGCGAACTGGTTTGCTCTCCTTATTCTGGTGGATTTGGTACCGTAAAAACTGGATGGCAAACTGCAAAAAATGTATTGACCGTTGGAGCAATTAAAACAAGTGATTATACAAATGCATCTTACAGCAGCAAAGGGCCTTTGCTGGATGGCAGAATAAAACCAGAGGTTATGGCGGATGGATTTGCTGTGGTTTCAACCTACCCCTACAATACTTATGGATTTAATTATGGCACCAGTATGGCAGCACCTGCAGCCACTGGTTCTTTAGCGTTGATGTATGAACGTTACCGGCAAAAAAATTCAGGCGCAAATCCAAAAAGCGCTTTGATGAAAGCCTTGCTTTGCAACACTGCAGAGGATTTGGGGAATCCCGGCCCCGATTTTACGTATGGTTTTGGTATGATCAATACACGCCGTGCTGTAGAGGCAATTGATAGCAACCGTTATATCATTAACAGTGTAGCGAATGGCAATAATACCACACACAATATTGCCATTCCTGCAAATACACGAAGGGTAAAAATAATGTTATACTGGGCCGATCAACCTGCTGCAAATAATGCAGCAGCAGCTTTGGTAAATGATCTGGATATGATTGTTGTGGAACCCAGTTTTATTTTACATCGTCCCTTAATATTAAATCCCAATCCTGCAAGTGTAAACAACAATGCTGTTGAAGCACCCGATCATATTAATAATGTAGAACAGGTGGTAATTGAAAATCCGGTTGCAGGCATTTATACTGTTAATGTAAACGGCTACAGCATTCCTTTTGGGCCGCAGGAATATGTGCTTACTTATGAAATTATTAAAACGGGTGTTACAGTTGAATATCCATACGGCGGCGAAACCTGGGTGCCCGGTGAAACAGAAAACATTCGCTGGAATGCGTATGGTAATGATGCCAATAATTTTACGATTGAGTATTCTTCCAACAATGGCAACAGCTGGACAAGCATTGATAATAATGTTGCATCCACTCAACGGGTTTATGTTTGGACGGTGCCGGCATCGGCCACAAATGCAGCACTGATAAGGGTTAGCCGCAACGGCACAGCTTTATCAGGACAAAGCAATTTAAATTTTTCTATTCTTGATCAACCAATTATATCGGCTTACAAAATATGCGAAGGAGCCGTTTTATTAAACTGGCCGGTGATTACTAATGCCAATAGTTATGATATTTTACAACTGGTAAACGACAGTATGAAAATTATTGGAAACAGTGCCAGCAATACTTATACAATTACCGGGCTTGATAAAAACAAAACTTACTGGTTTGCTGTTGCTGCAAAAAACAATACTGTTGCCGGCCGAAGATCTTTGTCAGTAAATATCAAACCAGATGGCGGACCTTGTACTTTAGCTGCATTTAACAACGATGTAAAAGTTGATAGTATTTTAGAACCCAATACTGCAAGGCAATTTTTTTCAAATGCAGGCAATGCAAGTAAACCTGTAAAAATCTTAATAAAAAATCTGAGTACTGCTACAGTTAATGGACCATTTAATGTATTCTACAATTTCGATAACGGGCCGGTTATTTCCGAAATTTTAAATACTGCAATTAATGCAGGCGGTACTGTTGAATATACATTCAGTGGCAGCTATCCTTTTGTTGCTGCCGGATATCAATACAATTTTAAATCATGGGTTACACTTACTGCGGATGCCAATCATTTAAATGATACTGCTTACAAAAAAGTAAAGTATATCAACAACGATGCAATACTGATTTTGCCATTGACAGAAAATTTTGAATCGATGCCTGCTATTGAATTGCAACAAAAAGAAATGGGCATTGCAGGAAATAAATACCTGGATTTTTCGGCAAGTGGAAGCAAAGGAAGGTTACGGACTTTTGTAAATACCGGAATGGCATTTGGCGGATCAAAAGCGCTTACTTTAGACCAGATGCCCTATGATTTAAACAACACTGCAGACAGTGCAGTTTTTAATTACAACTTAACTTTATTTAATAATAAACAATTGCGTTTTGATTTTTATTATAAAAATCACGGGCAGATAGATGCAGCCGGAAACCGTGTATGGATAAGGGGTACAGAGAATGACAACTGGATTGAAGCCTACAATCTTTTCGGCAATCAGGCCGGAATTGGTAAATGGAAAAAAGCCATCATCAATATAAATGATTTATTAACCAATGCCAGTCCATCGCAAAATACATCGGCAACTTTTCAAATAAAATTAGGGCAGGAGGGCAATACTACCGCCAATAGTATTAACCCGATTGTTGACCTGGATGATGGCTATAGTTTTGATAATTTAAATTTAAGTGAAGCCATCAATGATGTGGCGCTTGTAAATATTATTTCGCCTGATAAAGGTGGTTGTGGCTTGAATGCTACCAATCAGGTTAGTGTTAAAATAAAAAATTACAACAACAGTGTATTGAATAATTTATTGGTGAGTTACCAAATTAACGGGGGCAGTATTATTACAGAAAATATTCCAACTATCGGCGCCAATCAATCGCTTGATTTTGTTTTTGCACAAACGGCCAACCTGTCTGCTTACATCGATTATAATATCAACGCATGGGTAAAATATGCTGCAGATAATTACAGTGCCAACGATAGTATTTTAAATTATTTGGTACACAACAGTCCAATCATCAGTACCTATCCTTACCTGCAGGATTTTGAAAACAACAACGGTAATTTTTATACCAGCGGTACTAACAACAGTTGGCAATGGGGAACCCCTTCGGGTAATGTAATTAACAAAGCAGCTAATGGAAGCAAAGCATGGGTTACAAATGTTTCTGGAAATTATAACGACAATGAAACCTCTTATTTAATTTCTCCTTGCTTTAATTTAACAGGATTACAAAAGCCAGTTCTTTCTTTCAGCCATATTTTTGATATTGAGCAGGACTATGATTATACCTGGGTAGAATATACCATTGATGGAAAAACCTGGCAAAAACTAGGCACCGTAAATAGTGGCACCAATTGGTACGACAATACAGATTTAATTAACTGGCGTTTATCAAAAACCAACTGGCATGTGGCCAGTATCGATATTCCTGTAACGAATACCACTATACGCTTTCGTTTTGTAATGAGCAGCGATGGCGGCTTAACCATGGAAGGAGTTGGGATTGACGATATGAGGGTGCATGAAAAAGTGGATATTCATCCCGGGCCGGGGTTCTTATTTCCAGTTACTATCAATAATAATAACTGGCCGAATGGTTGGGTGCCATTTAATAATGGCGACCCCGTTTTAGGGCCCTGGTATATTTTAGGAGAGATCAATACAAATGGACAAAACCTGGGTGCTGTAACAATCGAGCCTTATCTAAATTTTAATATCCCTGTCCGCAATTCGGGCAACCAATATTATCTGGATAAAAGTTTTGTAATCAAATCCAGTATCGCTCCACAAGGGCCGGTTGGGGTTCGGTTGTATTTTAGTGATGCTCAAGCCAACGAACTGATAAATGCAACGGGTTGCCCCGGCTGTGGTAAACCTACAGATGCTTATGAATTGGGCATAACAAAATATCGTGGCAGCCCTGCAGAAGAAAATGGAACTTTAGAAGATAATTTTTCTGGCTTCTATCAATTTATTACTCCTGTCAATACCCTAATCATGCCGCATGGCAATGGTTATTATGCCGAGTTTACAGTGAATGATTTTAGTGAATTTTATTTCAGTAAAAATATCATTACTCCAATTGCCAGCAGTAATTGTCCAGCTACTACTATCACTTATACGGTTGCATCAGGTGCTACATCCTATCAATGGCAGGAAAACAACGGCAACGGTTATACGAATATTATTGATGGCGCCGGCTACTCAGGTGCAACAACAAATATGTTGCAATTAATAAATCCGCCCACTTCATTTACAGGTTACCAATACCGTTGTGTTGTAAATGGCAATAATGGATATGAAAACATTCTACGTTTTAAAAATATCTGGAATGGAAATACAAGCAACAATTGGTTTACGGCAAGTAACTGGAGTTGTGGTACTGTACCAGATAATAATACCGATGTAATTATTCCAAATGGATTAAGCCGTTATCCAATTTTAACAGCCAGCACTTCTATCAGGAGCATCCGGATTTTAACGAATGTTCAGGTAGTTATCAATGCAGGTGTAAACTTAAATGTACTTGGGAAATAAAATTTGTTGAAAAAAAACTAAACAGATACCGGAACGCTGTGCACAGCCTCGGCCATTTCTTTTATGAGAGATGCATCTTTTTCGATGGCGTTGCCCACAACAATTACATCGGCACCGGCCTTGCAATTGCGGTACGCTTTTTCCGGCTCAATAATTCCACCACCAATAATTAATGGTACAGAGATGGCTTGAGCAACTTTTTCAATCATGCTTTCGGAGATGGCTCTTTTGGCTCCACTTCCGGCATCCATATAAATTAATTTCATGCCCAGCATTTCGCCGGCCATTGCGGTACAAACTGCAATTTCATTTTTATCAGCCGGTAACGGACTTGCGTTTGAAATATAAGAAACAGTTGTTGGTGCGCCACCATCCACCACCATATAACCGGTCGGCATAATTTCGAGTCCGCTTTGTTTTACAACAGGCGCCGATACAACATGCTGCCCAATTAATAATTCTGGATTTCGGCCGCTGATTAATGACAGGTATAAAAGCGCATCGGCGTATTTACTGATTTGTGATGGGCTTCCCGGAAATAATACGGTTGGAATTTCACAATTTTTTCTAATCAATTGCAAACATTCATCCAGGTAATTTGAAATAACCAGACTGCCACCTACCAAAAAATAATCTACTTTGGCGCTAACGGCTAAGTCAATCAATTGTTCCATGCTTTGGTTATTTACCTTGTCAGGATCAATCAATACTGCAAACGATTTTTTACCGTTGCTTTTTCGTTCTGCTAATGAATGATATATACCGTTTAACATCAATGGCTAGTTGCTTATTTGCAAATGTAATTTTTTTGTCCTTATTAAAATATAGATAGTAAAGGAAAAGTTAAGTCGGCCGGCATTTAAACAAATAAAGTAAATTTGAAAAATGGATATCAGTGCCGAAATAAAATTTAAAACAGCCCGGAGTGGCGGAAAAGGAGGCCAAAATGTAAACAAGGTAGAAACCATGGTGGAGGGCTATTGGAATATTGCTGCATCTGATTTATTTAGTGATGAACAAAAAAAATTAATAACTCATAAATTATCTGCTAAGATAAATGCAACTGGATTGTTGCAGGTAAAAAGCCAGGAAGAAAGAAGCCAGTTGGGTAATAAATTGATTGTAATAAAAAAAATGAATGCGTTGATCAGTAAAGCGCTTATTGTTCCAAAAAAAAGAAAGCCAACAAAAATATCCAAGGCCGCAAAAGAAAAAAGAATTGACAGTAAGAAAAAACTGGGAGAAGTAAAACTAATGCGAAAAAAAATACCCCATTAAATGAAAACTATTTTTTATTTTCTTTTTGCAGTAAGTTGTTGGTTTACGCATAACGCAGATGGACAGCCCAAAAAATCAGCAGTAAAAAAACAAGTTAATTTAAACCTTGTTTTTAGCAATACCATTGATGAGCATCCGGTAGTTTTATTCGATAGCAGCTACAGCAATCCATTTGCTGAAAACTTTGTACTTACAAAAGTAAAATATTATGTATCGGGTATTACTTTATATAAATCCGGCAAAGCAATCAGCAAATCCAATCAATATTTTTTAATTGATCAGGTAAATGAAAAAAGTTTGATTGTACATCTTAATTTTCCCGAAAATAATTATGACAGTATCGGATTTTTATTAGGCGTTGATAGTGCCCGAAATTGCAGTGGTGCACAAACCGGCGCCTTGGATCCAATGAATGATATGTTTTGGACCTGGCACAGTGGATATGTAATGCAAAAACTGGAAGGCACATCAACCCAAAGTAATTTGCCCAAACATAAATTTGAATACCATCTGGGCGGGTATAGCGGCAATAATTCGGTGTTGAATTTTATTACAATTCCTTTTCCCGGAGGGCAACCATTAAGCATTAAAAAATCAACCTTAATTAACATCCATATCCATGCAGCTATCAACCAGTTTTGGAATGCACAATCAAACATAAAAATCAGTGAAACCCCTTCCTGTACTACAATTGGATTGCTGGCAAAACAAATGGCCAACAATTTTAAAACAATATTCAGCATAACCGAAATCAAATAAAACAAATAAAATTTATTGCCATTTTTTTGAAAATAAAAATTATCATATCACTCCTGTTTACTGTTGTTATTTGTACTGCTTTTTTGTATGATGCCAATCCATTCAAACCCAAGTACCTCAAACTATTTATTCCAAAAGGCTGGCCCCAACCGGCAACAAATATTTTTGCAAAAAACCCACTAACAGAAGAAGGTTTTCAACTGGGCCGCAAATTATTTTATGATGGGCGGCTTAGTAAGGATGGTAATTTTGCTTGTGCCAGTTGCCACCTGCAATTTGCAGCTTTCGCCAATTTTGAACATGATGTTAGCCATGGATTTAATAACAGTTTTACAACCCGTAATGCCCCAGCATTATTTAACCTGGCATGGGCGAAAGAATTGCATTGGGATGGCGGCATCAATCATATTGAAGTGCAGCCACTGGCACCCATTACTGCAGCCAATGAAATGGCAGAAACACTGGAAAATATTTTACAAAAACTGAGCACCGACAGTACTTATAAAAGCATGTTTAAAGCCGCATTTGGCGATGCCAATATTAACAGCCAACGTATGTTGAAAGCGCTGGCACAATTTACCGGCAGCATACAATCTTACAATACCAAATATGATAAAGTAAAAAGAGGCGAAGCAAGTTTTACCATCAGTGAGCAATATGGTTATGATGTGTTTAAAAAACAATGCAATGTTTGTCATACAGAACCTTTGTTTACGGATAATAGTTTTCGAAATAACGGACTGGATGTAAACCCCGACTTAAATGATTTTGGCAGGATGAAGATTACTGGAAAAATTACCGACTCTTTAAAATTTAAAGTGCCCAGTTTGCGAAATATAAATATTACGGTGCCTTATATGCATGATGGCAGATTGTTTACTTTATCGCAGGTGATTGATCATTATCGAAAAAAAATGAACAATACGCAGCCAACGATTGATTCGATATTACGTAATAAATTATTAATTACAAATCAGGAAAGAATTGACCTGTTATCGTTTTTATATACACTAACAGATGAAGAATTGATACAAAATAAAAGATACAGTGAAGTGAAGTGAATTATTCAAGTGGCTTTCCTTTAAACCAACGAATAATAAACCAGATAAAACTTATTAAAGCGGGTAAACAAAATATGCTGGGAAGGTTGGCTTTAAAATCAGAAATGGGTTTGGCATCATTATCCAACATCCGGTTATCGATATAGATATTATTAAATAAAAATGAAAATAATGAAACGGCCCAACTTACCA
>JANPAP010000662.1:0-4583 GCA_031429975.1 Chitinophagaceae bacterium | reverse complement strand
AAAAGATAAAATTAATTTTAATGAGGTTACTGGTAAAAGTTTATTTGTACGTATTGGGATTAATGATTGGGTTAGAAGGAAAAATGAAATCTCCAGAATTTATATAGAAATGTTTAGTAAGGCAAAAACAAATGTAATTCTGCTGGGAAGCTATTTTTTACCTGGAAGAAAAATACGGCGACATATTATTAAAGCCATTAACAGAGGAGTAGAAGTTAAGATAATTGCTGCAGGCCCTTCAGATGTAAGAATTGCTAAATATGCTGAACGATGGTTGTATGACTGGTTGTTGCGGAATAAAGTGCAGTTGTATGAATATCAAAAAAGCATATTGCATGGTAAACTTGCTGTAAGAGATTCTCAATGGACAACGGTAGGATCATACAATGTAAATAATATCAGCGCTTATGCAAGTTTGGAACTAAACCTTGCCTTGCAGGATGAAGCATTTGCCAAGCATACCGAAAATGTTTTACAACAAATTATTGATAACGATTGTAAACCAGTTTCGCTGGAACAGCATTTGCGAACAAAAAATATTTTTAAGCAGTTTATACGCTGGGCTTCTTATCAATTAATTCGAATGCTTTTTTATCTCTTTACTTTTTATTTTAAGCAACGGAATTAAATACCTTTAATTCGTTGGTACAAGTTTTTTAGTACCTCCCAATCCCATTTTTCAAAACGTCCCCGCTGTACAACAAGTTTGTTACTGTTGGGTTGCATTAAAAAATAATGAAACACAAATTTGCCTTTGTCTTCCTGCCAGCCAATTATTTGCCCAAATCGAAGGTCATTAAAAACCAATGTATCACCCCAGTTTTCAATCGTATAATATTGTTGAGAAAATCGGATGAGTTTAATTAAATCTTCTTGTTGTTGCAAAGACTTTAACATTGAATCGTTTCTTGGAAAATATTGAAAATGGATATTTTCTGTTTTGTCAAATACCGAACGGAATCCAATATGATAGCCACTGTCGTTACCTGCAACAACATACCAAAGCCAGTTTTGTAATGGAGCCGGGGTAGTAAAATAGCGAGTATATTTTATGGATTGGTTTGATAAAATTTGTTTTACCTCTGTATCTATAACAGATTTATTAAAGAGACAATAAGCTAAATATATTGTTGCCATTATTAATCCAAACTTTGCAAAGATTTTTCTTTTAGGTGAATTTTGTTTAACCACTAAAAGCCCTAAAAACGCAATTGCAGGCCAAACAGAAAAAAATGGATCAGCAACAAAAATTGCATTAAATGAAATTCTTTGATGACTAAATGGTTCAAACCAACCCACTCCATAGTTATTAAATGCGTCGATAAAAATGTGTACAAAAATTACGGCTCCAAAAAATAATAGCCATTTACTTAATTTAATATTATGTGGTTTATGAAATCGATCTGCAAGTAACGCCATAAGGGGCGTAATTAAAATGCAAAACAGCAACGAATGTGTAAATCCACGGTGAGCCAGCAAGCCGCTGGCAGTATCCATCCATAAAGATGCTACAAAGTCTATATCTGGTATACTTTGGGCCAAAGCACCCCATAGCATTGCTTTTTTGCCCAATTTTTTTCCGGCAAATAAATCGCCCATGCAGGCACCTAATGCGATATGAGTAAGTGAATCCATTTTTTTAAATTCTTACTAAAGTTATTAAGTTTGCTGGTATAATTGCTTTTTTGCCACAACTGATAATAATCAGTTATGTACATGATTAAAATCAGGGTATAGTTGCTAATAGTGTTGTATATTACAGTATTATTAATCATAAAAAAATATTATATGAACAAAAATGGAAAAATACTGGCCGCTGTAGCCGCAGGCATTGCCGCTGGTGCAATATTAGGAATTCTTTTTGCTCCTGATAAAGGATCTGAAACTAGAAAGAAAATAAATGATGAGGGGAAAAAATTAGCCGAAGGTATGAAGGGTACTTTTTTGAAAGGAAAAGAAAAATTTAACGACATGAAAGAAGGCATTGAAAGTTCGGTAAAAAGTAAGTTGGAAGAATATGCCTAAAAAATGCTACTGCTTTATCTGAAAAACAATAACTGAAAATGATTTTTACAAATAACATTATAAAAGTTTAAAGAATTCGGATAAAGCAGTATTATTTAAAAAATTGTACTTTGTAACAACAAATTAAATATGGAAGA
Organism: Chitinophagaceae bacterium; assembly: GCA_031429975.1. Lineage (GTDB taxonomy): Bacteria > Bacteroidota > Bacteroidia > Chitinophagales > Chitinophagaceae > Ferruginibacter. The sequence continues at coordinate 2,421 of JANPAP010000662.1, read as the reverse complement.
AACAATAGAAAAAGTTGAGGAATTATCAGGTCACTTAAAAGAGTATGTAAACATTAAGATGGATGCTGTAAAATTAGAAGTAGCTGAAAAAGCATCTTCTGTATTTGGTAGAGTTATAACGGGTACAATAATTTTAGTTATTTTTTTTATAGGATTTTTATTTGCAAATTTTTCTGTTGCCAATGCTTTATCAGATTGGTTAGAAAAATCTTGGGCAGGGTTTTTAATTTTGGCTGCTTTTTATTTTATCATCGCTTTAATAATTTGGTTAGTTCGAGATAAATTAATCCGTATTCCGTTAATGAATTTTTTTATAAAATTAATTTTTAATAAAGAGGAAGATGACAACAATCAATGATATCAGCCAGCTACAACTGGAAAGAAAAAAATTACTGGTAAGACAGGAAGAACTGGAACATAAAATCCAGGCAAACTGGCAAAATATAAAAGGTAGTTTGCGTCCTAATACTTTTTTAAAACTGGCTGCCGTTAAATTAATAGAAATGGGTACTCAAAATAATTTGTACCGCGATGGCGTAGTTAACAGTACGGTTATGTTTGGTACTTCAGTAATCCTAAAAAAAATCACATCATTGGCAAGTAAAAAAATTCTGTCATTTTTTAGTAAGAAGAATTAATTCGGGTTTTCTAATTAAGAATTAAAGAAAACAGGCATGTTTTGGTTTATGTTTAATAAAAAAGGTAACCTTATTTGAGGTTACCTTTTTTATTGTTGGGTTACTAGGATTCGAACCTAGACAAACAGAATCAAAATCTGTTGTGCTACCTTTACACCATAACCCAATCCTACACAACTTGTGCTTTTATTGAGGTGCAAATTTAGGGTAACAAGGTATAACAGCCAAAATCATTTTTTAATAATTAAAAGAAACTGAATTTATTTTATAATTGAATTAAAAATTCAACAGTTTATCCTCTGCCTCTTTTAAACCTTTAATCATATCTAATGCCTCCACAACCACATCACACATGATTGTGATAAGCGATCCAGGTTTAGCATTTTTATATGCATGCATGATGGCTTCTTTTTCATTATAGATGATTGTGATAGGAATATCTTTAGTTTTAGTTTCATTAATACCTTCTACCAAAAGATTTACAATTTCTTCTGCAGTACGGCCTCTTAAATTTTTATCCTGGCGGATAATGATTTCATCAAAATATTGTGCTGATATTTTTCCAATATCCCTGATGTCTTCATCACGCCTATCGCCGGTACCGCTAATAATTCCAACCTTTGGCTCACCATTTAGTTTGGAAACAAAATCACATAAAAGTGTAAGCCCAGCCTGGTTATGAGCAAAATCAACCAGGAAATCAAATTCTTTAAATTTAAATAAATTGAGCCTTCCTGGAGTTTGAGTAGAAGAAGGTATAAATGTTTCCAGCGCATCTTTAATATCATCAACCTTTATATTTCTGTATAGATAGGTTGCTAATATTGCAGGCAATGTATTCATAATATTATGCGTTGCCTTACCAGCATAAGTTATTGGAATATCGGTTATTTTTTCAACCCTTATTTTCCAATTGCCTTTCATAATAGTTACGTATCCATTTTCTGAAACAGCAGCCAATCCACCGGCATTGCAATGCGCTTTTATCCTAGGATTGTTTTCGTCCATGCTGAATAGACCGATATTGCATTTCAGATTATTTTTCATTTCATAAACCAAGTCATCATCCGCATTTAAAATTGCATAGCCATGCGGAAAAACAGTTTCGGCAACCACCGCTTTTACTTTTGCCATTTGTGCCAATGAATCAATACCACCCAATCCAATATGATCGGTACTTACATTGGTAATAATGGCAATGTCGCAATGTTGAAATGCCAATCCACTTTTTAAAATACCACCACGGGCACATTCCAACACCGCAAAATCAACCGTAGGATCTCTTAAAACAAATGTTGAGCTAACAGGCCCGGTACAATCACCTTTCATCAGCATTTGATTTTGAATATACACGCCATCACTGGTGGTATAACCAACTTTATAGCCGGCACTTTTTGCAATATGTGCAACCAGTCGGGTAGTGGTAGTTTTACCATTTGTACCGGTTATTGCAATAATCGGTATTCTTCCTTCGCTACCTAATGGAAAAAGCATATCAATTACCGGCTCGGCAACATTTCTGGCAATGCCAACTGCTGGTTCTATGTGCATTCTAAAACCCGGTGCAGCATTCACTTCCAGTACAGCGCCACCATTTTGTGCAATGGGTAATCTTAAATCTGGAGCCATGATATCGATGCCGCAAATATCCAATCCAATTATTTTTGAAATACGTTCGCACATTAAAATATTAGCAGGATGTACTTCATCGGTCACATCATTGCTCGTGCCACCGGTAGAAAGGTTGGCAGTAGGTTTCAATATAACTCTTTCGCCCTTTGGG
>JANPAP010000661.1:0-2844 GCA_031429975.1 Chitinophagaceae bacterium | reverse complement strand
CGATGCAGTATAAAAAAACAAAATTGCGCCATGCCGGAGTCAATTTTGGTTTTACTGTAATTCATCTTTTTATACATTCTTTACTGGCTTTACTCATAATAAAATTAAGCGATTGGTGCCTGCATCACCAGTTTGGGATTGTGTATTGGACCAAGGCGGGCATTGGACTAACCTTGTTGATCAGCATATTTACACTCGATTTTTTTGTTGGCTGGCTGGTACATATTGTACAACATAAAGTACCTGTGCTATGGCGTTTTCATGTAATTCACCATGCCGATAATAATGTAGATGTAACTACCGGCCTGCGCCATCATCCCATAGAAAGTATGGTAAGAGGAGTTTTCTTTTTTATGGGTATCGCTCTTTGTGGTGCCCCCATGTATGCCGTAATAATTTATCAAACCATATTGGTTTTTGCAACCGCATTTACACATGCCAATATCAGTTTACCAAAATGGTTGGATACTGCCATTGGGTATGTGTTGGTTTCGCCAAACATGCATAAGGTACACCACCATTGGCAACAGCCATTTACAGATACCAATTACGGAGCCGTATTTTCAATCTGGGACCGGTTTTTAGGCACTTTAAAAAATTTAGCGCCCTCTCAAATCCGTTATGGATTAGACCGTTATTATCCCAATGAAAAAGATGAGATTTTTTTGCAACTCCTGAAAAGTCCTTTTAAAAAAATGGATAAAAAAAATAATTAGCCTGTTTCTTTTCAACCGATTTATTTTCTGATAAGCACATTGGATTGCTTAAATTTACAAGAACGTAATTTTCATTTGTAAGTCAATAAATAAATTAGTTTCCATGGATGATTCTTCAAATCTGTCAAAAAAAAATACTTTCGCAGCCATTCAACGGTATGAGGATATTAATTTTGTTGACAGTACCAAACCGGTATGGAATTATTCCTTACTAACGGATACGGATATCCAAAATTTTCAGCAAGGCAGTTTATATAATGGGTACGAAGTTTTTGGCAACAAACCTGTAACCGTATTGGATACGCCTGGATATTATTTTGCGGTTTGGGCTCCAAATGCTACCGCACTTTCGGTTATTGGAAATTTTAATGACTGGGAAAAAGGAAACCATCCATTAATTGTACGGATGGATAATTCTGGAATCTGGGAAGGGTTTATTCCTCATTTTAAAAAAGGCGAATCGTATAAATATCATATCAAAGGATTTAAAGGGGCCGAAGTTGACAAAGGAGATCCTTACGCCAATTTTTGGGAAAAAAGACCCAATACAGCATCCATTACATGGGATTTGGAATATGATTGGAAGGACGAAAACTGGTTAAAAAACCGAAAAAAAAACAATGCATTAGATGCACCATGGAGCGTATATGAAGTGCATTTGGCCAGTTGGATGCGGCCCGATAAAAACGATGAAGAATCTTATTTAAGTTATCAACAAATAACAGAGCATCTGGTAAAATATGTAAGCGAAATGGGCTTTACACATGTAGAGTTTATGCCGGTTATGGAACATCCATTTGATGGCAGTTGGGGGTATCAGGGAACTGGTTTTTTTGCGCCCACTTCCAGGTTTGGATCACCACAGGATTTTATGGCAATGGTGGATGCATTTCATACTGCAGGCATCGGTGTTGTACTGGATTGGGTGCCTTCGCATTTTCCATACGATGCCCATGGATTGTTTATGTTTGATGGTACGCATACCTACGAATATGCTGATATGCGTAAAGGTTTTCATCCCGATTGGAACAGTTATATTTTTAATTACAGCAGGGCAGAGGTAAAATCTTTTTTAATAAGCAGTGCCCGTTTTTGGTTCGATAAATTTCACATTGATGGTATCAGGGTGGATGCAGTAAGTTCCATTTTAAAACTGGATTATTCAAGAGGAGAGGGCCAATGGGAACCCAATGAATTTGGTGGCAATGGAAATTTGGAGGCCATACAATTTGTAAAGGAATTGAATGAAGTATTGTACCGTGATTTCCCCGATATCCAAACCATTGCAGAGGAATCAACCGATTGGCCAAAAATCAGTCGCCCTACATTTGAAGGTGGGTTGGGTTTTGGAATGAAATGGATGATGGGCTGGATGCATGATACGCTGGACTATTTTGAATTTGATCCCATTTTCAGGGAGTTTCATCAGGATAAATTTACGTTCAGCATAATGTATTTTTATGATGAAAATTTTATGCTGCCCTTAAGTCATGATGAAATTGTGCATGGCAAAAGCCCGATGATTTATAAAATGCCCGGCGACGAATGGCAAAAATTTGCCAACCTTCGTTTACTCTATACTTATATGTTTGCCCATCCCGGCGGAAAATTACTTTTTATGGGTAATGAGTTTGCCCAAACCACCGAATGGAATTATAAAACTGAATTAAGTTGGGATTTATTAGAATTTGATCCTCATAAAAAAATGCAGGAATGTGTAAAAGCATTAAATCATTTATACAAAACCCAACCGGCATTATATGAATTGCAATTTGATCAGGGTGGATTTGAATGGGTTGATTTGAATCACCGGAGCGAAGGTGTAATTGTTTTTAAACGAAAAGGAAAATTAAAAAAAGATGATTTGCTGATTATATTAAATACAACTCCGGTGGTAAGGCTAGACTGGAAAATTGAAGTATTTGATAAAGCCGATTGGAAAGAAATTTTTAACAGCGATGCCATTGAGTTTTATGGCACCGGCGATGTATTTAATCCATCATTAACAGCAACACCTGTGGAAAATAAAAAGCATGCATTTATACTAAATTGTCATCTTCCTGCGTTAGCAGCTATAATACTCCAGTAAGCGAAAGCTGTTTGGAATAATTAACCGTAATCCTACTAC
>JANPAP010000660.1:0-8768 GCA_031429975.1 Chitinophagaceae bacterium | reverse complement strand
TAAAATATTATCAGATAGGTTGAGAATGGTAGATAGTAAACCTGCAATTTTTAATTTACAAGCCGCCATTACTGCAGCTCTTTTTACGGAAGTATCTTTATCGGTAAGCAACGTTTTAATAGCATCTGTAAATTGTATATGCTTCAATTCGCTAATTATGCTAATAGCAAATAATCGGTCTTCAGAGCTTTCGGAATTTATCAGTTTATTTATTTCATTTCCGGCGGTAAACAGATAAATAAATTCAAACTGGTTCAGCAAATTTATAATAACTGTTTTTCTGGTTTCAAAATCTAACGATTGGATTTTTGATGCTACGTTTTTTAAATAAGCATCATCCTTGCTACATAAAATTGAAATTATTTTTTGTTTTACTTCTTCATCAGTTTCCTTTTGTAATAAGTTTTGGAGTATTTCTGCTGATGTTTTTTCGGTAAATTCCAGTTGTTCCAACGCATATATTTTTATTTCTTTTTCAGAACTGCTTAGTTGTTGCAATAAAAGATTGGATAATCCATTATAGCCAGCTTTTTTCAATAAATTCAATGCATAAATAACTTCAGATATTTTACCATTATTTACTTTGTTTAATAAAATATCAATGGTGGTTTTGTCGTAAATGTATTTTTCATCGCTATTAAAAGTTCCTTTTTCAATGGAGTTGTGCAGTGTTTTTAAATAAGCTTTTTGAATTAAAAAAATAACCCCGGCCCATATTAATAAATTGGCAAGGATAATTTTTATGGTAAGTACTATGGTAAGTGTAACACCCCATTTAAATATAAACAACAGCGATATACTCACTACAATTAATGAGGGTGGGAGGGTATGGCCTTTGGCTATTATATGGCCTTTTAATCTTATTTTTTCTTTTAAGGGCTGAAACAAAATAAAGAATACCGGCTCCTGCATGGTTGACCGTAACACTTCGGTGAGTATGGCCATCACCCCAAAAATATAAACATTGTAATTTGATTGTTGGTCGAATATGAAAAACAAGAGGCAAAATAGTAACAATGCAATTGGGGTAATAAATAAACAGGCAATAATGCCCAATCTTTCAATAACACGGCTTGTAAAAATGAGTTTAAATACAATGGCAATTAACCTGCCAAATGCAAAAAATATTGCAATATAAATTGCCAGATCGGCAATGTTTTCAAACCTTAATTTTACTTGAGAAATAAAAGTGTAATCAATCAGTATAAAAACATTGTAGCTCAATACCGATAGTAATGCAATTGAAAAAATGAGTTTGTTGTTATAAAAAAAACTCAACCAATCCTGTTTGTGATCCTGGTGACCTTCCTTATGTTTTTGCGATTTACTTTTTTTGCGGATGGCATCCCAGTTTTTTTTGCGAATTACTTTGTTGAATAAATACAGGCTGGTTGAAAATGCTAAAATGGCAATCCATAATAAATTACCAAGCCCAATAATGGGTATCAATAAAGGTCCTGCCAGGTAGCCTATTAGTTTTGCAGGAATATCACCAGATCCTACAATAGAAAAAACCCGTCGGCTTTCTCTTACATTAAAAAGCAATGAAACCAGCCCCCAGTATGCATACCCAGTAACCATATAAATAATGGTGTTGGATACCAGCAACATAAAAATAAAATCATGTTTATTACCAAACGTTAAGCCCGACCAAAGCGCCAGCAAAATAAAAATAGATAAGGCAATTGCTATTTTTAATAAATGTAGTGGCGATAATTTATGTTCCAGTTTTTCGTAAAAGAAATTTAATACTACTAAAACAATGGCAATGCTTAAAAACACCATTGGTAATACCTGTATAGAATAATTATAAATGAAAAGGGTAAAAGCTATGATATTTATAAAGGCATTGGCCAAGCCCATAAAAAACTGAACCGATAACAGATCAAAAACCTGGTTCGATTCAGATGCTTTTATGTTGAGGATATTATAAAGCCGTTGTTTCATTTCGGCTAATTTACGTAACAACTATAATACAATAAGTTTTAATATTTTTTCATTTATAGTTACTGAAAATTGTATTGTGCTGATTGAACTATAAAATACAAATTCAAGGCTGAGTTGTGATTTAAACTAAAAATGTTTATTTTAGTCTTTCCGGATATCTATGGTAATTACCAACTACATCAAATTGTCACTATAATTTTCAATTTACTTACTCGCTATCCTCTAGCTACACCTCAAGGTTTTTACTGTTGAACTTAAATTGGATTAACTATTCAATTTTATTAAAGATTTCGAATTACAATCTGAAATAATTGGTGTTAACCTTAAAAAAATTTATTATGAAGACAAGTAATAAAAAAATAACGGCCTTTAAATATTCGTTTCTTTTTATACTGTTGTTCGAAATTTTACCCGGCATAGTGCATGCACAACAATTAAAAATGTACGATTTTGTTTTGTTTGGGGGTAATGGTAATTGCCCAAATGGCGCAGGCCAAAAAGCGCCATTGGCGCCGGGTTGTGCAGTGCAAATCGGATCAACCAATAATATTAATGGTAATGGATTAATAGGAAGTTATTCACTTGTCCAATCAACCGGAAATGCCAATATAGAAGGGAGTCTTCATAGCGGTGGACTAATTTCTTTATCAAATAACAATACTCTTTCCGGAAGAATTACCGTGGCTAACAGTTTAAATTTAGCTGGAGCTGTATTGCAAGTTGGCTCTGGTGCAACAATAGCAGGCAATATCGAAGTTAACGGAGATGTGATAATCGCAGGAGGAACAGTTGAAGGAGTGGTTAGGCAACCAAGTGCCAGTAATACTTATGTAGGGCCCGTACCTGCAGGAGGAAGAATAATTGCACCCTTGAATTTACCAGTACTGCCGGCAATGCCTAAAATAATATCAATAAATACCGGCTCGGTTACAACTGATATTACCAACACCAAAACTATTACAAAGGGTACCTACCGTAATGTAAATTTATCTAATAATAAAACACTTACTTTTTCTGATACTGGCACTTATATTTTTAATTCAATTACCCTGGCCAATTCTAATTTGTTTGTGTTTGATTTTAAAAACCGGCCTACTGGTGTTATCAGGATTTATGTTGCAGGAAATATGTTTTTAGATAAAATAGGAACCAGTATTATCAATGGTGGATCGGCCAGCAGAATTTTTACTGAAACAAATGGCAATGGCGGTACCGGCACTTATACTTTTACAATTTCTAATGGTCAAGGTACCAGCAGATCGAGATGGTCAGGAACTGTATGGGCACCTTATGCCGGAATCCTTATTGGTTCAGGCACGGGTAATTCAGATATTACCGGTGCCCTTTGGAGCGCTACACAGGTAAATATTAATAGTGGTGTAAATATTAATTATGAGCCATTCCTGTTAGAGTGTACAAATCCAATCGCCAATGTAGGACCTGATAAAGTAATTGATTGTATAAATACTACAAACCAGTTGGCTGCTACGGTGGGCACCGGCTTACAATTTAATTGGTTGGTTGCAAATGCTGGTAATATTTTATCCGGTGCTAATACGCTTACACCCACTGTAAATGCAGGAGGCGATTATATTTTAAGGATTGGCAATTTCAATGAAAGATGATCGGCTAAAGATATTGCAAAGGTTATTTTTCATCGGCTTCAAATCATGTAATTTAGTTTAATAAGTCTGTATCTGCAGAGAGAAAATTACAGCAAAAAATAGAAGCGATATCGATATGTATTTTATAGATCATGAATTGATGCCTGTTTAATTATTACAATCAAGTAAATTAAAAAAGCGATTCATATTAAGAATCGCTTTTTGAAAAAAAATTAATAAAATTAAAATGGTAAATCATCAGCTGCATCTGTTGCAGCTGGTATCGATTCTGCATTTGCCGGTTTTGCAACAGGCGCATTGGTATTTGCAGCATAATTATTTCCGGAACCTCCCTGGTTGTCGCTATTTTTGTTCCCAATTAATTGAATACTTTGAACCCTCATTCTTAAAACCGCTGTAGTTTGATTTTCCTTGTTGGTGTAGGTGTCAACATCGGGAGTGCCCTCTGTATAAACGGTTTGACCTTTAACCAGGTAAGGTGCTACTGCTGTTTTATCAGTCCAATAAGCACATTCAACCCAAGTGGTTCTTTCTTTTTGAATGCCTTGTGAATCTTTAAATCTTTCAGTGTGAGCCACACTGAAATTGATTACACTTTTACCGTTAATTTCTTTTACAATGCAATCTTTTCCAAGATTGCCAATAACCTGTAGCTTGATCATAATTTTTGTTTTTAATGTTTAATGGATGTATCTGAATATTGAAATTATGAATTCCTTTCTTGTTGATTTCTAAAAGTTATACACTGTGTTCGGTAATTTATTTTCGAAGTTATCCTGCTAAATAAATAAAATGTGTTTTAACGTTATGGATGTCCTATGCTATTATCAATTAAATGAGTTATTGAAACAAGAACTAAATTAACCAAACAACGGGTAATTTTTTAATTCATTTTTTTCTTTAATGAACTAACCTGTGTTTGTAAATTATTAACCATGCTAGCCAACGAATCCATATCCCATCTTTGTTGTTGACTTACTTTGCTCAATACCATCTCAGCATGCCAGAGTTCAACAATATCTTCGGCATTTACTTGATAAGGCTGGTACTGAGGATTATCACTTACCAGTGTTAATTTGTTTTTTACTTTATTGTTTTTTACAATTCTTTTATAAACTATTCCTTCGTTACGGCTTATAACAATATAGGGTTGGTTGCTTTTGATGTCATCGGTATTGCCATCAACTTTTTCGCCAACAATAATACTGCCGCTGGGTGTAGGCATCATACTATCACCAATAATTTCAAATGCACGGTAATTGCCGCCTGATAACATGGGCAGGGTAAACGTATTTAACTCATCAATAAATTCCGTATCGGCATATCCTGCCAAATAACCAGCTGCGGCTTTTACCGGAACAAAGTGAATTAGGTTTCTTTCAACCGTCATCATTTTTTGTTGCCGCCTTCTTGATAAATAATTAGAGCTTGTATTTGCCAGATCTTTTAATAACAACTCATCTAAAGATAGTTTGTAAATATCTGCAACCACTTCCAATACTTCCAACCTGGGGTCGGCTCTTTCTTCTTCATAAGCACCGATTAAAGATCTTTTGATGCCTAATTTTATTGCAAATTCTTCCTGGGTCCATCCACGTAATTTGCGTAGGTATTTTAAATTTTGACCAGCTTGCGACATGTTATAACTAATTTGGTTAGTACAAATATACTAAAATATTTAGTTAAACAAATTTTTGTTCAATATTTTTTTGATATGGAAAAAGTGTTACAGGAATTTAATATTGGAACATCTGTTCTGCAATCCTACTTTTGTAAAAATTCATTTTTATGCAAATTGTATTAATACTTCACAACCTTATCAGATGGGCCGTTTTATTATTTGGCATTCTTACATTAGTAAATGCACTGAGCGGTTATTTCAAAAAAAGATTATTTACCAATAGTGATGATAAAAGCAATTTGTTTTTTATGATTAGCTGCGATATACAATTACTGTTGGGTTTGATATTGTATTTTTCAAATGGCTGGTTCGACCGGTTGAAAGATTTGGGAAATAATATGAAAGACCCCGGTAGCAGGTTTTTTACAATGGAGCATTTAACCATGATGCTACTGGCTTGGGTGTTGGTTCATATTGGAAGAGTAAAAGTAAAAAAGGCTGTTACTGATTCTGCAAAGCACAAAAAAATGTTGATCTTTTTTGGACTGGCGATAGTGCTTATATTAGCTTCGATTCCCTGGCCATTTAGGGAAGCAATAGCACGACCATTATTTAGGTGGTTTTAATATTTGAATTTAAAAGATTGTTTAAAAATTTAATAATGGCAAAATCAAAAAAACTACCTACTATTTTAATTACCAACGATGATGGAATTACAGCTCCTGGTATTCGTAATTTGGTTGAAGCCGTGAAGGATCTGGGAAAAGTTGTAGTGGTAGCTCCCGATAAACCTCAAAGCGGAATGGGACATGCCATCACAATTGGGCAACCGTTGCGAATGAATAAAGTGGAATTGTTTGATGATATCGAAGCATGGCAAATTAGTGGTACCCCGGTAGATTGTGTAAAATTGGCAGTAGATAAAATCCTGCATTACAAGCCGGATATTTGTTTAAGTGGTATCAATCATGGTGCTAATCATTCCATCAATGTATTGTATAGCGGCACCATGAGTGCTGCTATGGAAGCGGCTATTGAAAGTATACCCAGTGTTGGATTTTCGCTTTGCGATTATAATTATGAAGCTGATTTTACCGCTGCCCGTTTTTATGTAAATAAAATTGTTAGCAGCTTGCTAAAGAAAAAACAAAATAAACATTTGTTGCTGAATGTAAACTTTCCATCGGTTCCATTGGAGTTAATTAAAGGAGTAAAAATTTGCCGACAGGCATATGCTAAATACCAGGAAGATTTTGAAGAACGCAAAGATCCCCATGGTAAAAAATATTATTGGCTTACTGGCGAATTTATAAATTTTGATAAAGGCCGTGATACCGATGTTTGGGCTTTAGATAATAATTATGTAAGTGTGGTTCCGGTTCAGTTCGACCTTACCAACTATACACTTAAATCTCAACTCGAAAAAAACTGGAAATTATAATGATATTTAAAAAAGATAATTTTTTAATGGGTATTGTTTTAGGAATTTTTGCTCCGGTACTGGGGTTAGTTCTTTTTAAAATTTATAAGTTTAAAATATTTACCCTTGTAGAAACGTTTCAATACATGCGACTGGAAACTGGTTTTAAAACACTTACTGCTGCATTAAGTATTTCGTTACTTTTAAATGCATTGTTATTTACAATTTACATTAATTCTAAAAAGGATAAAACGGCTAAGGGTATTTTTGTATCAACATTGGTTTACGGACTTTTTGTTTTGATAGTAAAAACATTTGCATAATCGAACCGTAATTTCTTATGGAAAATCATCCCTGGTTTAAAAATTGGTTTAACTCTCCTTATTATCATCAGCTTTATTTTAAAAGGGATGAAAATGAAGCCGCTGCTTTTATTGATAAATTAATTAATCATTTACAACCGGCACCCGGCACCCGTATGTTGGATATTGCTTGTGGCAAAGGCCGCCATGCTGTAAGGCTTTCTGGTAAAGGCTTTGATGTAACCGGTATAGATCTTAGCGAAGATAGTATTGAGGCTGCCTTACAATTTCAATCGGATACATTGCATTTTTACCGGCATGATATGCGCCTGCCTTTCTGGATAAATTATTTTGATTACGCCTTTAATTTTTTTACCAGCTTTGGCTATTTTAATACAAGGCGGGAGCATGATAATGCCATCCGTACCATTGCCCAATCTATAAAACCAGGCGGCGTTTTTGTGATGGATTATTTAAATGTACACTTTGCCGAAGATCATCTGGTTCATCAGTTTGAAAAAGAAATTGATGGGGTAAATTATTTTATTACCAAGTGGCTGGATGAAACCCATTTTTATAAAAAAATTGTTGTTGAAGACGATGCATTGCATGTGCCACTAGAGTACACCGAAAAGGTTGCTAAATTTTCACTGGGCGATTTTACCGAAATGTTCGCCTACCAGGGATTGCAGATTCAGGAAGTATTTGGCGATTATGATTTTGCACATTATGATATCAAAAAATCGCCCCGCCTTATTATGATTGCAAAGAAAAACTAAGGCTTATTTTTTTTGTTATGAAACAATAAATACTTCGCCGTTTCATAATAGGCATCGGTTAAAATTCCCATTTGATGTTTGATGCTATCCATTTTTCTATCTGTTGGAATGGGCGCATTATTTTTTACCGATACAAAATCAATCTTTCCTGATTTGATATTTTTCAGGTAATAAAAATCATTGTTTACAATGCCGGTTGTACGGGCTTCATGATCAATAATAAATGCCGATGCAGGCTTTTTGATAGTACTGTCGAATAAACTTTGTCCCATACTATTGTTTCGGTAAGATACTTTCAACAACGATGCAACCGAAGGCATAATATCTGTTTGCGAACAAACCGTATTGATTTGTTTTGGCTGCAATAATTTGGGTGCATAAAACAAGAGTGGCACATGTAATCTTGTAAGCGATTGCTCCGACCAGGTCTTTGGATACATCGCATTGGCATTGCCCGGTAATCCATGATCGCCAACAAAAACAAAAATGGTATTGTTGAAATATTTTTCTTTTTGTGCCGCTTCCATAAACTGTTGAAAACAAAAATCGGTGTAACGAAAAGCATTCAATTGATCAATATCTTCAAAGCCATATTTTACTACACTATCTGTTGGGTAATTTACTTTTTTAAAAACCTTTAAATCATCCTGTGGAATTGTATAGGGCCTGTGATTATCGGCTGTTTGAATCACAGCAAAAAAAGGCCGTTGTTGTTTGGCTAAAATCTGGTTCGATTCTAACAATAGATTTTTATCATCAATACCCCACACATCAACTTTTTTTGCTTTAAAATCTTCTTGACTGTACAAATGCAAGCTGTCGATATTGTTTAGCAATAATCCTTTTATATTAGCCCAGGTAGGATCGCCACCAATAAAATAAAATTTTTCGTACCCCTTTAAATCGTTGATGATGGTTTGTTGATTCACCACTTCGGGGCTGCGGCTGGCAGTACGGTTATTATCGCCCAACACATCGGGTATGCCGGTAACGGTGGCCCATACCCCACGGGCTGTTGGAAAAGATGGCGTAAAACATCTGTCAAAAAAAACACCTTGTTGGCTCAGCTCATTA
>JANPAP010000659.1:0-2495 GCA_031429975.1 Chitinophagaceae bacterium | reverse complement strand
ATTTTAGCAAGCGAAGATATTGGCAATGCCAATCCCAATGCACTGTTGCTGGCCAATGCTACTTTTGATGCGGTTGCAAAAATCGGTTATCCCGAATCAAGAATAATTTTGAGCCAATGTGCTACTTATCTTGCTGCTTCTGCAAAAAGCAATGCCGCTTATGTTGCCATAAATGAAGCCCTTGCTGCGGTACAAAAACAAGGCGATTTGCCAGTGCCATTGCACATTAGAAATGCACCAACAAAATTGATGAAGCATTTAGATTATGGAAAGGGCTACACTTATTCGCATGAGTTTGAAAATAATTTTGCTCCGCAGGAATACCTGCCGGATGCATTGAGTGGCACCGCATTTTATAAACCCGGAAAAAATGCAAGAGAGGAAGAGTTGCGGAAATATTTAAAAAATTTATGGAAGGGAAAATATGGTTATTAAATAAACCGCAACTTGTACTACAATTAAATTAGATTGCTAAAAATTTATTCGTTTATGAAAGGAAGTTTAAAACTGATTGCTTTGTTTTTAGGGATAACCCTTTTATTTTCTTGTAAGAAAGAAAGTACAATAACAGATCCGGTTGTCGTGCAGGCATCAACTATGTTGAATGTAAATTATGGCGCAGTTGCAAATCAAAATATGGATTTGTATTTGCCTGCAGGCCGCAGTACTGCTGTAACAAAAGTAATTATCATGGTTCATGGCGGTGCCTGGTTTGCTGGCGATAAAAGCGATCTCAGTGCTTTTGTTGATACACTAAAACGTCGGCTGCCCGATTATGCTATTTTTAATATTAATTATCGGCTGTCGGCATTTCCCAATAATATTTTCCCCAGCCAGGAGTTGGATGTAAAAGCTGCAGTGGAATATATTTATAACAAAAGAAGCGATTATCTCATCAGCGATAAATTTGTTTTTGTTGGCGTAAGCGCCGGTGCTCATTTATCATTACTGCATGCTTACAAATACAACAGCCCGGTAAAAATAAAAACAGTAATCGATTTTTTTGGTCCAACAGATATGACCGATTTGTATAATAATCCGGGTGCAGTTCCGCAGGCAAGTATTACCACAATAGTAGGTGCAACACCAACTTCCAATCCATTGTTATACCAACAATCCAGTCCGGTAAATTTTGTAAGTGCAACAAGTTGTCCAACATTAATTTTGCAGGGAGGTGCCGATCCATTGGTAAATCCGGTAAGCCAGTCGGGTGTTTTAAATAATAAATTAATAACGGCTGCAGTGGCCAGTCAATTTGTTTTATACCCAGGCAAAGGTCATGGCGATGATTGGGGGCCAGATATTTTTTTTGATGCCTTTAATAAAGTGCAGGCTTTTTTAGCATTGCATAATCCATAATTATTTTTTGATTAGTACATGTTTTTTTCAAGAGCAATATCAAAGCGTCGGTTAGGGGTATCAATATTGTTTATTGTATTATTTTGTTGTTTTAATCAAAATATAAAAGCGCAGCCTGCTGAAATTTTTATTTCAAAAAATGCCATTAAAGAAAATAAAATAAGGCTTTACAAAAACCTGGTTAATAATGCCATCAACAATAATTTATCAGTTGCATTAACCGACAGTACCGAAACAGATTGGGCATACGCATTTAGCGTAATGGAATTGATTCGGTATCATTCACCCTGGGCCGAAAGCCGCATTCACCAAGCCTTTTATGGAATTGAAAAAAGATCGGATTACTTTAAACAGGCATTGCTCGAAATGCTTTACACCAATTATCCCAACCAGTTTGTAAGAGATGTGGAAGCTTTGTTTAATGAAAGCAGCAATGATAAAACGGTTGCAATTTGTGCCGAATATTTATTAAAATCAAAACCGGAAATCAAAACTGAACTGAGGTTAAAGGTTAAACTATTATTGTTGGCTGATACTAACAGCGTTGTGTTGAAACAGTTTTTAAATCATGCATATTATCTCGATTCCAAAAATGAATTGCCCAATTTGCAGGATGTATTTTATCAACCTTTTTTTAAAAATGCAACGGTAGTATTTAGTGTGCAAAGAAAAAACAGGGATTACCCCGGCATTGCTTTTATCAGAGACAGTGCAGGTAATTTTTTAAAAGATGCATATGGCAATATTTTTTCTGTACCACAATTGGCAAGAAGTGTAAATAATCTTCCCGGTTATCTCAGCAATGGCAATACACCGCAGGGCATTTTTCGTATGAAAGGATTTGCTGTTAGTCGAAGTGATTTTATAGGACCTACACCCAACCTACAATTAACTATGCCTTATGAAACCAGCATACAACATTTTTTAAACGACAGCAGTATTACAGACAGTAGCTGGAATGTGAGTTGGTACAAAAAACTATTGCCCGAAAGCTGGAAAAATTATGAGCCGATTTATGAAAGTTATTTTGCAGGGAAAGCAGGCCGTACAGAAATTATTGCACATGGTACAACCATAAATCCTGCATTCTATAAAAACCAGTCATATTATCCCAATACGCCATCTTTAGGTTGTTT
>JANPAP010000658.1:0-9690 GCA_031429975.1 Chitinophagaceae bacterium | reverse complement strand
TCCGGGTGCTATTAAAACACCCATAAACACGGCGGTATGGAGTACGCCGGAAGCTTATAATCAATTGATGAATTTGATTCCCTACAACAGAATTGGAACAGCAGATGACATTGGAAAGCTGGCTGTTTTTTTAGCAAGTGATGACAGCGATTATATAACTGGTGCCAGTATTTTTATTGATGGTGGCATGACAGTATTTGAAGGTTTTGCTACCGGAGGATAGCTGTTTCTAAATTTTAATTGAAAAATTTTTTCATAAAAAAAGCCCCTAATTAAAAGGGGCTTTTCAATTTTATAATAACGCTTAAAAATAACTCAGATTTGTTTTTGGAGTAAGCGCCAACAATGTTTCATAAATTAATTTAATGGTTTCTTCCACATCTTTTTTATGCAACATTTCTACCGTGGTATGCATATACCTCAAAGGGATAGAAATCAACACCGACGGGCATCCGTCGTTGGCATAGGCAAAAGAATCGGTATCCGTACCGGTGCTTCTACTTACGGTATGTAATTGTACCGGGATCTTCTTTTTTGCAGCAACATCCTGCACAACATCCAATAATTTATTATGTACTGCCGGGCCAAAAGTTAAGGAAGGGCCCTTACCACAAGCCGTATCGCCTTGAAGTATTTTGCTGATCATTGGCGTGCTGGTATCATGCGTAACATCCGTGATGATAGCAATATCCGGTTTAATTCTACGGGCAATCATCTCGGCTCCTCTAAGTCCAATTTCTTCCTGCACTGCATTAACAACATACAATGCAAAAGGCAATTTCTTTTTATTTTCTTTTAGCAAACGGGCAACTTCTGCAATCATAAATCCTCCAATCCTGTTATCGAATGCACGGCCAATTAAAAAATCGTACGCCAATTCATCATACCCATTTTCGTAAGTAACTACAGCACCAATATGAACACCCAATTCTTCAATTTCTTTTTTGTTACTAGCACCACAATCTAAAAAAAGATTGTCCACTTTTGGTTGAGTTTCTTTGTCACCTACACCCATCCGGGTATGTATAGCAGGCCAACCAAATACCGCTTTTACTGTTCCTTTTTTACCATGAATCAAAACCCTCATAGATGGTGCTATCTGGTGATCTACGCCGCCATTGCGCTTTAAATAAATTAATCCTTCAGGGGTGATATAATTTACAAACCAACTTATTTCATCAGCATGGGCTTCAATTACAACCTTAAATGGAGCGGTGGGATTTATAACAGCAACGGCTGTTCCATAAGGATCGGTAAAAAAAGTATCTGTAAATGGTTTTACATATTCCAGCCACATTTTTTGTCCGCTGCTTTCAAAGCCGGTTGGAGATGGATTGTTGATATAGTTTTTTAGAAATGTATACGAATCATTGGTAAGAATACTTTTTGAAGCTTTTGCTTTCGACTTTACTTTTGCTTTTGCTTTTGCCATAATATTTTTTTTACAAAATAACTAAATACTTGCGACAGTTGTAAGTAATGCCGATAAAAACACCATCCCATCAACAATAAAATAATAAAAAAAGTAAGAACGTTTTTTCCATGAAAAAAAATAGACCAATAAGGTAATTACTGTTGAAAGTTGCAAGGCCATCATCTGAAATAAACCACCCTGGTATTTGTAAAACAACAAATTAATTACAACCAATAAAACAAAACAGGTAAGCACTATAAGTTGCATCAGAAAGGGTTTTACATCTGTTGAAAGGCTGTGCAGTCCTCGAATTTTATCAACGGCAATATCACGGTTATCAAATATGATACAAAGTACCAGCATAAATAAAAACCGATTGCTTATAAATAAGCAGCCTTCTGTGGTATTATGCAAAAAAACATGCGCCAGCGGCAGGTATGCTGTTACATATGCCCAGGTAAAAGCCAGTAAAATGGTTTTTACAAATCCGGCCTTACGCAAAAAAGCCAATTTATTTAAAGGCAACAGCGGTACAGAATAAAGAAAAGTAAGCAGGAATGCAATACAGGCATTTCTAAAATTAATATGCGATTGGTTAAAAAATAATAGTAAACCGGCAGCGCCAGAAACTAAAAAAAACATTCCGGCATAATGTTTAGTAAGCAACCGAACACTGATTGTTTTATTTACAAAAACGTTCCCCATTAAAAAATGAAAATTATAACTGCATAAGGTTGCACAAAAAATAAACAACAACAATGCAACATTTACAGGGAGATGAAAGAGCTGCTGGGTTTGAATTACAAGGGCAACTGCACAACATGCGGCCCAGATGGCATGAGATAAAATAAAGTGAATTAACTTTTGCAGTAGTTGATTATTTTACAATAATGATTGTTTCGGAATTTACCGTATCGCTTTTATTTTGCGCTTTATCTTTTAACATGAACCTGAAATAGCAGGTATCATTTCTTCCACATTGCGGCGATTTAATAAAAGGAAAATTGGAAACATTATATCCATAAGAAACTTCAATTTCGCCTTCTGCATTTTTGGTTGCAGGAAATGCAGGTATCAGATATTTTGACTTAAACCCACTGGCAGCACAGGTTGGCTCCACTTTTTCTACATAAATAGAATCCTGCAAATCGCCTTCAGTATCGGTAAATGAAAGTTTGAAACTTATGATTTGACCATTGAAAAGCTTGGTAGTATTTACCGATTTATATTTTAATTGAGGAGTAGTAGAAAATTTATTTTTATTACAACCAATAAAAAGCAAACATAATACTGCAAATAAAATTGTGTTACGCATCTTTGTATTTTATAAAATCAAAATTAGTGATTGCTATTGAAACCTGCTATTAAAGATACCGAACTCTTGCATAAAATTTTCACAACCGATTATGAAAGTTTTAACGAAACGGCCATCTCTGTTTTTTGGTTTCAATACCAACACAATAAAGTGTACCGGCAATATTGTAATTCGTTAAATATTAAAGTTGAAAAAATAAACCAAGTAACTGAAATCCCATTTTTACCCATCAGTTTTTTTAAAACGCATACCATCGTCAGTGGCCAGTTTAATCCTGCAGCTATTTTTGAAAGCAGCGGCACAACACAATCCATCAACAGCAAACATTTTGTAAAGGATCTTAGTGTTTACGAAAAAAGTTTTTTAACAAATTTTATATTGGAATACGGACCTGTAAATGACTATTGCATTATCGGTCTTTTACCTTCTTATCTCGAAAGAAAAAATTCCTCGTTGGTAATGATGGTAAACAAACTCATTGATGATAGCAATCATCCGCAAAGTGGTTTTTATTTAAATGAATTTGAAAAGCTACAGCAAGTATTAACCGAACTGGAAAGGCAGCAACAAAATACTTTAGTAATTGGCGTAACATTCGCCTTACTTGATTTTGCAGAACAATACCCTGTTAAATTAAAACACAGCATTGTTATGGAAACCGGAGGCATGAAAGGGAGAAGAGCGGAAATGACAAGGCAGCAGGTACATGAAATTTTGAGCAATGCATTTCAACAAAAAAATATTCATTCAGAATATGGCATGACGGAACTGTTAAGCCAGGCCTACTCCAAAGGAAATGGAATTTTTAATACACCCCAGTGGATGAAAATTTTAATCAGGGCAGAAGACGATCCTTTTCAAATTATTGACAAGCATGAATCGAATATTATTTCCGGAGTGATCAATATTATTGACCTTGCAAATTTATATTCCTGCAGCTTTATTGCCACCGACGACGCAGGTAAACTTTATCCGGATGGCAGTTTTGAGGTGATGGGCAGGTTGGACAATTCTGATATCAGAGGTTGCAGTTTGCTGGCTTTATAAAACATACAATCATCAATTCCTGACAATCAAAATAAAAAATAGCAGCTTTAATAATTGAAAAATCGGATTCAGAAAATTGGATGTAGATTATTTCATTCTTGAATCATTCAGCATTTTTCCAATGCCTGTAAAACATCCTGAATGATATCATCAATATGCTCCAACCCAACAGAAATACGTATAAGCCCCGGCGTTATATTGGTAGCCAGCCGTTCTTCTTCGGTAAGTTTTGCATGTGTAGTGCTGGCGGGATGCGATGCAATACTTCGGGTATCGCCCAGGTTGGCAGTTAACGAAAGCATTTGCAAACTGTTTAAAAAATTACGGCCGCTTTCAAGTCCTCCATTTAAATTAAAACAAACAATGCCGCCACCATTTTTCATTTGCTTACATGCAATTGCATATTGAGGATGGCTGGGCAGGTAAGGATATTTAAGCCAATCAATTGCCACATGATTTTCCAGTTTTTGTGCAAGCTTCAAGGCATTTGCTGAATGACGCTCCATGCGTACATCCAGGGTTTCTAAACTCTTGCTGAGTACCCATGCATTAAACGGCGACATGGCAGGCCCAGTGCTCCGGCAAAACAAATAAATATCTTGAATCAATTCTTTTTTACCAACCACTATGCCACCCATTACCCTACCCTGTCCATCAATCCATTTTGTTGCAGAGTGTACCACCAGATCGGCTCCAAATGTAATGGGTAGTTGACCAATTGGAGTTGCAAAACAATTATCAACAACAAATATCAATTGATGTTTTTTTGCAAGCATATTTACAAACTCCAGATCAATAATGGCCAAACCCGGATTGGTAGGTGTTTCCAAAAAAATCATTTTTGTATTGGGCCTTATTGCAGCTTCCCACTCACTAAGATTATCGGCGCTTACATAACTACATTCAATACCATAATTGGGCAAATATTTTTTTATTAATGTTAGCGTACTTCCAAAAATAGAATTACAATAAATAAGGTGATCGCCTTTTTTAAGGATCGCCATAAATGCAGCAAACACAGCACTCATGCCGGTTGCAGTTGCATAACCAGCTTCTGCAGTTTCCAATGCAACCATCTTATCCGTAAATTCCTGAACAGATGGATTACTAAAACGGCTGTAAATATTATCATTGCTCTCATCAGCAAATGCGGCTCTCATAGCCTCGGCATCATCAAAACAAAAACTACTGGTAAGAAACAATGGGCTGGAATGTTCCATCTCATTGGTTTGTTCAGTTTGTATGCGGATAGCTTTTGTAATTGGATGCATAATAAATTAAGTTCCTTTTTTTAATACAAGTAAATTGAAAATTTAACTTTTGATCAGCTGCAATTCCCAGGTTAAATTAGTGCCGCTTTTTTTTAGCGTTTCTGCAACAGAACAATATTTATTCATAGATAATTCGCAGGCCCTTGCAGCTTTTTCTTCATCAATATTTCCCGTAAGAATAAAAATCATTTTTACTTCTTTCCAAAGTGAAGGCTCTTTACCAGCTTCTCTTTCACCGGATATTTTCATTGAAAAATCCTTAACATCCTGACGTTGTTTTTTTAAAATCATAACAATATCAATAGCGCTGCAGCCACCCAGCCCCATCAATAACATTTGCATTGGGCGGATACCAAAATTTTCGCCACCCGATTCATCACTAGTATCCATCCTTACTGTATGCCCGTTGGCATCGGTGCCTTCAAAACCAAAATCACCTTGTACCCTTTTTAAATTTACTTCAATCATATGCCTTAATTTTATACAAATATAATTATTGCTGGCCTTTACATAACACCTGTATATATTACTAAATGAATAATTATTATTACCCCCATGCTTTTGAATTAGAAAATGGCGAAGTATTGCAAGAACTCAATATTGGCTTTTCAACTTTTGGAAAATTAAATGCTGATAAAAGCAATGTGATTTGGATCTGTCATGCACTTACTGCAAATGCCGATGTTACAGACTGGTGGCCGGGCCTTGTAGGGCAGCATCAAATTATCGATCCTGAAAAATATTTTATAGTATGTGCAAATATTGTAGGATCCTGTTATGGATCTACCGGACCACAAAGTATAAACCCACAAACACATCAACCTTACCTAAATAATTTTCCACTTATTACCATCAGGGATATGGTGCATGCACATATTTTGCTGCGAAAATATTTATTGATTGATAAAATATTTTTACTGATAGGCGGAAGCATGGGTGGTTACCAGACTATGGAATGGAGCATCATGGAAAAAGAGGTAATTGAGAATTTGTTTTTACTGGCAACATCAGCCCGTGAAACTGCTTGGGGCATTGCAACACATACAGCCCAAAGATTGTGCATTGAAGCAGATTCCAGTTGGCAGGAGCCTACCACTAATGCCGGCGCAAATGGCCTGAAAGCCGCAAGGGCTGTGGGTATGCTTACTTATCGCAATTACGGAATTTTTGTTCAGCAACAATCGGATGAAGATGCTGAAAAACTGGATGGTTTCAAAGCCTCCTCTTATATAAATCATCAGGGCGATAAATTGACCAAACGATTTAATGCAATGAGTTATTGGTGGCTTACAAAAAGCATGGACAGTCATAATATTTCCAGAAGCCGCAATGCTTCAATCGAAAATATTTTAAAAACCATCTCACAAAAAACCTTAATTATTGGCATCAGCAGCGATCATCTTTGCCCGGTAATTGAACAGGAATTTCTTGCAAAAAACTTACCGAATGCCACATTTAAAATTATTAACTCCGATTACGGACATGATGGTTTTTTAGTTGAACACAAACAAATTGCTGCTGCACTTTCCGGTTGGTTGCAAAATATTTTATAGCTTTTTCAATAAATATTTCCTGCTTTAGCTACCAAGTCTTAAATAATTTTTCATTTAAAAACTAACTTATGATTTAAAACAAATTGTTAATTAATCACAGAAAAAGTAGATTTTTTGCAATTCAATGTTTAAACATCGTATATTTGCTTTTAAATAAAACTATCTTTCGCATTATGAGCAATGGAATTAATTTAAAAAATAAATTATTGAAAAAAATTGTAATTGCTGTATTCGTATTATTGGTTGCTGCTGCAGGTTTTGCATGGTTTGCATTTAATTCAACGCATGCAGACACATCTACAACTACGGCAATTTATAAAATGACTGCACTAGATTTTATAAAAGAATTTCAACAAAACGATAGCCTTGCCAATAAAAAATATGCCGAAAAAATAATAACACTCGAAGGAAATATTACTTCGATTGAACCAGCCGACACTACACTGAATATTAAAATTGCTGACAGTACAACCGGATCGTATGTAATATTTGCTTTTCAACAACAGGATTTAGAAAAAGTAAAAAAACTGCAGGAAGGCCAAAAGGTTTCCATCAAAGGATCTTGCAGTGGCGGTGCTTTCAGCCAAATACTCGGCATCGAATTTATTACTTTTAAAAGATGCTCATTAAACTAAACTTTAAAAATAAAACAATCATGAAAAAAATTACTTTGTTATTAGCTGTTACTTTTTTTACAGCTGCATCATTTGCACAAATGAAAACAACCACATCGGCCATTGTTAGTTTTGATGCTACAACTCCTAAGGACCTAAAACCAATTGCAGAAAACAAAACAGTGATTGCCGCCTTAGATACTAAGAAAGGTACAGTTGCATTTGAAGCTTTAATAAATAGTTTCAATTTCAGCAACTCCATGATGCAGGATCATTTTAACGGAGAAAAATGGATGGATGCTGAAAAAAATCCTAAGGCAACATTTACTGGAACGATCAGCAATTTAAAGAGCATCAAATTTACTACCGATGGTACTTATACTGCAGATGTTGAAGGAGATTTAACAATGCATGGTATTACCAAACCAGTAAAAACTACGGCTACTTTCACTGTAAAAAATAAAGCAATTAGTGCTACAGCAGCGTTTACAGTTAAATTGGTTGATTATGCACTTGGAAATGCAAATGGAAAACTTGCAGATGAACCTAAAATAACGGTTGTTGCAGAATTTTAATTAATGTAAATTTTTATATTATTAAGAAGCCGATTCATAATTCTGAATCGGCTTTTTATTTTAAATGTTTTTTTTCTTATACAGCGAAAGAAGTTCCACATCCACAAGTATTGCTGGCATTGGGATTTTTAAAAGTAAACCCTCTTGAGTTTAAACCTCCCTGCCAATCAATCTCCATACCCGAAAGATAGATGCCATGCGATTTTTCCATAACAAATTCAACTCCATCAACTAGGTAATTATTATCTTTTTCAGTTTTTTCATCAAAGCCTAAAACATAGGTCATTCCACTGCAACCACCTCCCTTAACGCCTACTCTCAACATATTTTTTTTATCAAATCCTGCTTCATTCATCAGCCTGTTTATTTCGTTAATAGCCGATGCTGTAAAACTTACCGGAGCTGTAATTGTAGATTCCATAATGTTCTTATTTATTTTAAACAAAGTTACCGATAAATTAAAAATTACATGAAAACCGGTTTTGCGAATGAAGGAAATATTTGCTGAGAGATTAGCTTATTTTTGCCAAAAAACTACAAATGATTTTATTAGAGATTGTTTTTCAAGATATACAGTTTGCATTCATTTTTGTTTTCTTTATTGCAATTGCCTGGTTGCTTGCCGAATTTAAAGGAATGAAAGATGAATTTAAAGAGCGGTTTGGCATTAACAACGAAACCATTAAACTCAAACTACAGGCTTATGAAAGATTATCGCTTTTTGCAGAAAGGGCTTCATTAAATAACCTGGTTGCCCGTACCCCATTTTCAAATCTTACAGTTATTGATTTTCAAACCCTGCTTACAGAAACTTTACGCAACGAATATGAATACAATATCAGCCAACAGATTTATGTAAATACCGACATGTGGCAAGCAATCGGCAATTTAAAAGATCAGAATATTTATATCATTAATACCATTGCGGCTACATTGCCTTCTCATATTAATGCGGTTGAATTGGGTAAAAGAATTTTAGAATATGCATCCAACAATAATGCTGAATTGAGCAAGATTGTACTGGAAGCAATACAGTTTGAAGCAAAGAAATTATTGTAACCAGCAACTAATTAAAAATTGAAGATGAGCAAAAAAATTACGGATTCGGGAATTGAAATAAAAGAGCTGTATACGATTGAGGATTTACCAAAATCTGAAAAAGAAATTCCGGGTAAATTTCCTTTTACAAGAGGTGTACAGGCAGATATGTACCGCGGCAAAATGTGGACCATGCGTCAATATGCAGGTTTTAGTACTGCAGAAGAAAGTAATAAAAGATATCATTATTTATTATCACAAGGAGTAAGTGGCCTGAGTGTTGCGTTTGACTTACCTACTCAAATTGGATACGACAGTGATCATGAACTTTCTGAAGGGGAAGTTGGAAAAGTTGGAGTTGCCATTGACAGTTTAGAAGATATGGAAACACTTTTTAAAGGAATTAATCTTGAAACAGTTTCTACCTCAATGACGATTAATGCTACTGGATTTATTTTATTGGCTTTTTATGTTGCCCTTGCAAAAAAACAGGGAGCCGATTTAAAAAAGATTTCCGGTACTATTCAAAATGACATCTTGAAAGAATATGCCGCAAGAGGAACTTATATCTACCCTCCAAAAGCATCCATGCGTATTATCACAGATATTTTTGAGTGGTGTGCTGCAGAAGTTCCAAAATGGAATACCATTTCTATATCAGGTTATCATATCCGTGAAGCAGGCAGTACAGCCGTGCAGGAAATTGCTTTTACACTTTCAAATGGCAAGGCTTATGTAAAAGCAGCTATTGAAAAAGGAATGGATATAAATGTTTTTGGCAAACGCCTTTCTTTCTTTTTTAATGCACACAATAATTTATTTGAAGAGGTTGCAAAATTCAGAGCAGCCCGTAAAATGTGGTC
>JANPAP010000657.1:0-3775 GCA_031429975.1 Chitinophagaceae bacterium | reverse complement strand
CTGATGCTGTTATTTTTTACAGCTCGTTCAGGAATTTGTCCCGATGCATTCCACTTGCTAAAAAAGCTGGAAACTGACAAACTTAAATTTGTTCGGGTGCTGATTTTGCGGTTGTATTTAGCAAAAATATTGTTACGAATAAAATGCTGGCTGTTATCGGTAGCTCCATCATTGGTAGTATAATCGGCAGCGATATAGGCATTCTGTATATCCTTATCTTTTTTAAAAATATCAATCATTGCCAAAGCTCTAAAGCTGTTGAAACGGCCAGCCTCTACCTGCAACCTACTCTTTGCAATACTTTTAAAACTGTTAAACGATACGTAGCCTGCGGTATTTAAATTGCCTTGAGTTGCGTAATACGGACCAGCTCCAAAGTCAATATTGTTAATGGTTTCAGGAATTATAAAATGAGCATCGGCATATCCTTGTCCATGTGCATGGCTTACCATATTTACCGGCATGCCATCCATACTAACCCGTACATCGGTGCCATGATCACTATCAAAACCACGTAAAAAAATCTGTTCGGCTTTTCCACCACCAGCATGCTGAGCAATAAATAATCCTGGAACCGTTCTTAATAATTCCTGTGCATTGTTTACTGGTTTTATTTCCAAATCAATTTTTGCCAGGCTGCTAAAATTGCTCCCAGCTTTACTTTGCAATACCAATACCTCTTTCAAATTAATGATACCCGGTTGTAGAAATACTGTAATTTTTTTACCGGAGTACGCTTTTAAATTTACAGATTGATATCCCAAACATGATATCAGTAAGCTAGCAGAATCGCCACTAAATGCAATTTTAAAATTTCCATCCTGATCACTGATTGAATTCGACAATGGATTTTGTAAATCTGTTATCAATGCAAATTGTAGTGGCTGCATGCTATTAGCAGCAAAAATATTTCCTTCAATTTTCTGCAAGTCGTTTGCGCTTGACTTGCTAAACATTGAAAAAATAAAACAAAATAGGAAGCAGAAATGAAAAGATTGATTCATAAAAAAAATAAAAAGGGTTATTATAAAATTTAAAAAGACGCTTTAATATTTAACAGCCAGTTTTTAATTAGTTACGAATTTTTGTTAAGGTTAGATTTTGAATTTCATGTTTAGGAATACTTTATTTAAATAAAAAAAGGCCGGAAAAATTTCCGGCCTATAGATTTATTTGGAAGTAGATTACCAGGGGGTAGCTAAATAGGGAAATGAGGTATTGAATGCTTTATCATTGCTACCAACATTATCGCTTGTTAATTGCGGATTGCTGGCTCCGGTTGATCCTCCAAAAATTAGCAGCAGCTCCACATCAATCACATCATCATTTAAGGCACGGCCGGTTAATACGTTAGTGCCATCAAAAAATGTTGTTTTTGTTGTTGTTGAAACATTTAATACATCGGTAGAAAGTAAGCCCGAAAATACAGCTTTATCCTGCCCCAATGCATTCATGGTATATCCAAAAGCGGTAAGTGTATTGGTTACTTTGTAGCCAAACTTACTGGCTTGTTGTGTAGGGATGGTTACGTTAAATGAATCTTTTGCAGCCGCATCAATGAATACCGTATTTATGGCTGGCCTTCCCATCTGATCTTGCTGTTGGTAATATACTGTTGCGCTAACTGTGGCACTGTCTTTTTTGCAGGAGATAAAAAACAAGCTTCCTGCCAAAATAAGTGCGGTGTATTTTATTGATATTGCTTTCATAATAATAATTTTTATAGTTGATTGATTAGTTGGTTTAAATTTTCTTTTTTGTTTCTACCCAAACATTGAGTGTTGCGGCTGCTCCCAAAAGTGATTTTGGAACTTCAACAGCAACCGTCATTACATTGGTGCCTGCAAAAGTATCGTGGGATACGCCTGCTGGTAAAAATCCGGTTGCAGTGCCAGCAATAATTTTTTTGTACTGTGTTAAGTCAAAGAAAAAAGGATCATCTCTTGGGCCTGCAAAAACTTTTATTCCGGATGCAGCTGTTGCAGTTATTGGCGATGCAGATCCGTAAGAAGTTACAATAACAGAGGCAGTGGCAGCACCTTCTAACTTGCTACGGGTACCGGTTTCCGATGGAACTGTTGGACCGTAAACTACCATACTATTGCTGGCTGCATCGTATTTGCATTGTATAACCAAATCCTCCACCTTATCGTTGTTGTTGTCGATATTGAATTCGATAACCGTGTTCTCATCAAACTTTTTAGTTGCTGTAGCCGATGGACTTAATAAGCCCTGGGTGTTGGCAACAAATACAAGGTTAGCTGTATTTTCTCCACGAAAAACATACAGATCGGTAATGTCGTTTGGCTGGTTGGTTACATTTGGAGAATCGATGTGATCTGCTGCAAAAAGGAGTCCTCCGGTTACAGCTGCTGTGATGGCGAATGCGCCTAGCAGGATTTTTTTTGTTTTCATTTTAATTGTTTTTTTTGATTGTAATAATGTGAATGGTTAAAATAAACTTGTTGCTATCAGTTACGATATTTGTAAATAATTGGATTTATTTTATTTCAGATTTTATTAAAGTAACTGTTGATTTTTTTAGTTCTTGCAGCATATTGCAATGCCTTTCATCAACAGAAATAATTTTTAATAATTCCAGATTAATGGTAGCACTATTACTAAAATCTTTGCAGAATTGTGTGGCAAGTTTTAAACTGAGCGATTCGAAACCAATTGCGGTTTCAATAAAATTTTCGAAGCTGGAATAACTGTTATAAAAAAATTCATCCGAAAATAAATCTACCGCAATATGCTTTTCGGTTAGCTTTTTACCACCTACCTGCTGCAATTGCTTTTGCAACATTTGCAGCTGTAATTGCTTGTGGTTACCTATAACAAAAATTGCAGCCAATGCAGTATCTGTAGGAATTAACCCTGCTTTACCAAGCGTTATATTATAGTACTGATGACTGATAAATTTTAAGGAAGTAATAAAACTCAAACGATCAATCAACAATTTAGTACGACTGTTTTTTAAAGCAATTTTGTTTTGCATTAATTTTCCAGGAAAGGTTTTAAACAGTTCGGGGATAGATTTTATTTTGATGGAAATATCATTTGATTTTTCAAAAAAATAACCTTGAAAAAAACCGGCTGGTTGCATTACTGTTAAATTATCTGGTTGCATAAAAAAGGATTTTTGGGATGATAAATAAATTGATGGGTTTAAAAATCAAATCACACTCATCAACTTTGCATTACCTTAGCAACTACGGAATTTTAAAAAAAATGGATTTATTTTTTATATAAAACAATCCATTATTTTTTTCAAATTAAAATTTACAATTACAATTATGGCGTATTGGTTGGTAAAATCGGAACCTTTTAAATACAGTTGGGATCAGTTTGTAAAAGACAAAAAAACATTTTGGGACGGCGTAAGAAATTATGCAGCCCGAAACAATTTAAGAGCCATGAAAAAAGGAGATGAGGTATTGTTTTATCACAGCAACGAAGGTGTGGAAATTGTAGGCATTGCAAAAGTGGTTAAAGAATCTTATCAGGATCCTACAACAGAAGAAACCGCCTGGTTGGTGGTGGATTTAAAACCGGTAATAAAATTAAAAAAAGCAGTGCCGTTGGATTTGATAAAAAAAGATCCCCGGCTTGCAAATATGGACCTAGTGCGGCTTGGCAGGCTTTCGGTACAAACAGTAAAAGAAGAAGAGTGGAAAATTGTTATGGAAATGGCAGGGGAGTAGTACCCCCTCCGCCCCCTAAAGGGGGAACTTTAGTGCAAGCGTTTTACCCCCTCCGCCCCCTAAAGGGGGAA
>JANPAP010000656.1:0-3216 GCA_031429975.1 Chitinophagaceae bacterium | reverse complement strand
TGTACGATTTTATTCATCCCAATGCATCTACAACTGCTACCGTACGTTCATTGGTAATTATCGCTCCCGATAAAACAGTAAAACTCATCATCACGTATCCTGCAAGTACCGGAAGAAATTTTGTAGAAGTATTGAGGGTAGTTGATTCGTTACAACTAACGGCTTATCACAGCGTGGCAACTCCGGTAAATTGGAAACATGGCGAAGATGTAATTGTGGTACCTTCTATCAGCACTGAAGATGCGATTAAGAAATTTCCAAAAGGGGTTAAAGAAATTAAGCCTTACCTGCGTTATACACCGCAGCCAAATTTGGATTAATAAAATGTATTGATTAAAAAAGCCGCTGGTGAAGCGGCTTTTTTATCAGGCAATTATTTTTGTAAATTATTCTTTAACTGTTACAGATTTTTTACATTCAATACTACAGTTTTTTCCGCATATCCAATTACCTTCAAAAATTTGAGGATTACATAAATATTTAGTTCCTGAACAGGTTACTGTTAGGTTATCAGTTTTTTTATAATTGGGCAAATAAAATGTTTTATTTAGGAGGTGGAGTTTTGTAGCAACTTTTACTGTGCTAACTACATTTTTACCAAGGAGCATATAGTATACCTGGTTGTTTAACCCGCTGTCAATTCCCTTTACTATTGAGTAATCTATTAAATCAACTACTATTTGTTGGCCTTTTAATATTTCAGCCCATTCATTTTTTATTTTTTTTAAACTTGATGTTATAACAAGTTTCCCATTTTTAGAAATACCGATTTTTTCTTTTGAGTTTTGAGCTTTGGAAATTGTAAATAGTAGTGATGTTAGCAGTACGCTTAGAATTAATTTTTGCATAATAATTACAAATTGATTTCTTTAAATAAATTTAATTGTAAAATACCAAACTTAATTTTTATTGAGGGAATAATTGGATAAATGCTGATACCGTATTTAATTACCAAAAGGAATTAGTAGATAAATTTATATTGGTTAAAGAATCTGAGATAAACACATTAAAAGAAGTAGTAGATAATTTAAAGAAGGTTATAGAACAGCAAGCAACTATAATTAAAAAGAAATAATTGCTCAATAATTTTTTTTCAATTGCTGAATCAATGCCCTGATATCTTTAGGGAATTCAGCCATTAAATCAAATGCAATACCAGTTGCATCAGTAAACTTTAATTGATAAGAATGAAGGGCCACACGGTTTAACAGTGGTCTTTCTTCTTCATCATGTTTACTCAATTTAAATTTCTTTTTAAAGCCGGATAGCAGGATGGGATTGCCATCACCATACAATGGATCGCAGGCAATAGGATGGCCAATGTTTTTTGCATGCACCCTTATTTGGTGGGTACGTCCGGTATGAATCCTGAATTTTACAACAGCATATTTTCCTAAAATTTCCAACACTTCATAATCGGTTAAAGAGGGTTTGCCTTTTTTATTGATTACCATTTGCCCCTTAATAGCCGGATGTTCCATAATGGCAGCATCGATACTGCCCGATTGATGTGCAGGATTGCCTAACACCAAACCCAGATAATATTTTTCAACCAAACGCTCTTGAAATATTTTTGAAAAATACAAATGCGCCGCAGCGGTTTTTGCAAATAAAATAATGCCGCTGGTTTCTCTGTCTAATCGATGAACCGTAAAAATGCTGCCATATTTTTCAACCAGCATATCTTTTAATGATGGCTCCGACTGGGTTCTGTCGGGTATCGACAAAACACCGGCAGGTTTGTCCAACACAATAAATTCCTCATTTTCGAAAATGATGGGTAATTTATTTTTATTGATTGCAACAGATTTTGTATTTGCTGTGGAATCAGTCATTAGTTAGCAGGCGTTTTTGTTTTGTCTTTTGTTGGTGGTTTTTTGTACGAAGCATTCAGGTACTTTAATAACCTTACTTCTTTTTCGCTTAGGAAACGCCATTTACCCCGGTCAACATTTTTCTTGGTTAGGGTGGCATACATCACACGGTCCAATCCCTTTACATCATAACCCAACGATTCAAAAATGCGGCGAACAATCCGGTTTCTGCCACTGTGTATTTCAATGCCGATAACCGATTTATCTTTTGCATCGGCATAGGCCAACGAATCGGCTTTTATTTCTCCGTCTTCCAATTGAACACCGCTTAATATTTTATCAAAATCGGTTTTGGTTAGCGACTTATCTAATTTAGCTTCGTATACTTTGGTGATATTATAACTGGGGTGCGATAGCTTTTGGGTTAACTCTCCATCATTGGTTAAAAGCAAAACACCGCTGGTGTTTCTGTCAAGTCTGCCAACAGGATATATCCTTTCAGTAGTGGCAGCTTTAATCAATTGCAATACGGTTTTTCTTCCCTGTGGATCATCCGTTGTGGTGATATAATCTTTTGGCTTATTTAATAAAATATAAACCAGGTTTTTACTAACAAATAATTTTTTGCCATTAAAGTTGATGTCATCTTTTTCCGAAACCTTAAAGGCAGGCTCGGTAATAACCACATTATTAACTTTTACTTTTCCGTTTTTTATAACGGTTACAGCATCTCTTCTGCTGCATACACCACAATGTGCTACAAATTTATTTAGCGGCATTAATGCAGTAGAAATGGGAGCTGGCTTTGTTGGTTTTGATTGGCTTGCAGGCTTGGGTGCAATTTCCGGAGCAAATTCAGCAGCAATATTTTTTAGTTTATTGGTTTGCTTAAAATTTTCTTCAATTACTTTTACCTTATCTACTTTTCCTGTAGCCAGGTTTGCAGTAACCGGAGCGTTTAAAGCCGCTTCCCTGGCTGCTATCCTCAGTTTTCTTTTCTGGTCAAAATGTTTATCGATCGCAACAGCCCGTTCTTTTTTTGCTTTCTTTTTATTTTGGCGGATTTCTTCTTTAATTACGCTGTTCTTCTTTTTCTTAACGAACTTATCAAAATGCTTCGGTTTCATACTTGTAGTAATTTGCTGTTGTTTCAACAGTAGTGAGGGCCGAAGGTACAGATTTTTTTAATGCTGATAGTAAACCTGCTGCTGGCTATTACATTCAGTGTTATAAATACGCTTGAATAATTAAGTCTAAAGCTTTCAATATTTTTCAGGTTTAATCAAGTATAAAATAATAAATAAGAATAAACCGATACAAGGCAAAATAATTTTTTTCATAAAATGTTTTTAATCTGACAAATCTTAATCAAAGAAGTTTAGCGTTTAATTGTAAACAGGTG
>JANPAP010000655.1:0-1578 GCA_031429975.1 Chitinophagaceae bacterium | reverse complement strand
GTTGCAGCCTGCTATTATGAAAATATTTGGCACTTCTTATTAATTTCAGATAATAATACAAATATCAATTTTAAACGAGCGCTTTTGGGTATTTCAACCAACACTAAAATATGCGACATTTAACAAACATAGAAATAAAATCCATGATTAAAATGACAGTTAAATAAACCCAATAAACCAACTGGCTACTTCAATCCTAAAACGCTCACTCCCTGTTCAAATATAACGTCAACGGGTATCCCTTTTTTACGCAGTTTATTTAGGTCGGCCTGTAAGCCGGGTTTTACAATTCCTTTATCTTTTAATAGGGCTTCCACTGCGGCTTTATTTCCATCGCCCTGCAAGGTGAGAATCAACTTGCTTAAATCATTCATGGCCTCGGCAAATTTTGCAAAATTAATTTTGTAATGCCCACTGGCGGTTTTTTCAAAAGCACCTTTCTCTTCAAAGAAATTAAACTCAAGCATATTGGCTTTTCCGTG
This sequence comes from Chitinophagaceae bacterium, assembly GCA_031429975.1. GTDB lineage: Bacteria > Bacteroidota > Bacteroidia > Chitinophagales > Chitinophagaceae > Ferruginibacter. The sequence goes on along the minus strand of JANPAP010000655.1, from coordinate 1,096 downwards.
TGCATCCGCAGCACTAAATCGAACAGACCGGATGATGCCCGCCATAAAAGTGCTGTAATAATTTTCTATCGGACCGGGCAATTCTTTTTTCTCAACCAGTTTGGTTACCATGTACAATCCAAGAATATCTGCCTTGGCTTCTTCCAGCCAGGAGCCTTGTTCTTGCAAGGCAGCCCTTACTGTTCCTTTTCCATTGATGGTATTTTTTATACCCAATCCATGTGCCACTTCGTGAAACATTACATTGGCAAAAAATGCATCAAATTGTATCTGCGGTAATATGGATGGTTCAATAAATTCTTTTGCAATCGGCATCATTATTTTATCAAATTTTGCCTGCATGGTATTTTTTAACTGCAGCCGCCGGGTGCCTTTTGTATTTTGCAAAACTTCATCATTCGGAAGATTTACTGCAATGGTTTTTCCACCACAATTGCTCTGGCCTGCATAATATACCACGTCATAAGCATTCAGGTCGGATGATGTGCCCGGCTTTTCTGTTTTATATTTTGCCTCAACAGGAATACCCTGCTGCAGTTCGGGCAGCATGGCCACATATTTTGCCAGGCGCTGGCTCCACTCTTTATCCTTAACAAGTACGTAGGCCTCAAATGCATTACGGGCATTGTACAATCCGTCTTCGTAATTTTCAATGGCACCAATTACAATATCAATACCATTGTTTTTCATATCGAGCCAGGCAATATCACTGGGATTATAAATATCTGATACGATGGCTGCTGCTCTTGCGTTTAAATATTCCTTCAAACCGGGATCATCTGCAAACGCAGCAGCCTGCTTTAATAATTCTGCAGCTTTCTGCAAAGGTTCTTTATACGCAATATGGTAAGGGATGGAAATAAGTTTACCGGTACTGTCTCTCCGGATGATTGAATATTGTCCATGCTTATCGGCAAGGGTTGATTTATCCAGTTCTTCCTTTGTCATATCTGCAGGATAAAAATTGGCGCCCAAAGGTTTTGCACCGATGCCAGTTACAAAGGGCGTATCATTATTCATCCTGTCCCACGGACCATAATTAACCAAAACAAACGCTTTTGTTTTTTCATCATTAATGCTGTTGAGTAGACTGTCC
>JANPAP010000654.1:0-4956 GCA_031429975.1 Chitinophagaceae bacterium | reverse complement strand
CTTGAATATAAAAACATAACAGCAGATACCTGTATGGCACTTTATAATAGCCTGGATGCAGCTACCATTAGGGAGTATTCAAAAATCAATGAACTGAAATGGATGTACCAATCTAGAGCTTATTTGGATGCTGCTTACAATTTCGAAAATAATTATTTAGACAAAAATTATATTGACAGTAATGCCGAAATTATTAAGAAGCAATTATTAATTGGTGGCATTCGGTTGGCAAGTATTTTAAAAGAAGTGTTTAAATAAAAACTTCTTTTTTAATTATCAACTTTAATTTAGTTGCTAAGACTCTTCTTGATTTAACTTTTTTGTGTTTCTTTTGTATTAGATTATTATATAAACAACGTTACTGTACGATTCATTAAATTAATTAGCATGAAAAAAATTTTTACTTCAATTCTATTTCTAACCATTTTATTGAGTGCAAAAAGCCAGGTTGGAACCACCGTGGTAATTAGCCAGGTTTATGGTGGCGGTGGCAATAGTGCTGCAACATATCAAAATGATTTTATAGAATTATTTAACCCAACGGCTACTTCAAAGTCATTATTAAATTGGAGTGTTCAATATGCAAGTGCTACAGGTACAACTTGGGCTGTTACAAAGCTTACAAATTTTACTTTACAACCCGGACAATATTATTTAGTAAAATTAGCCAGTGGAGGTGCAATAGGATCTTTATTGCCTACTGAAGATGCAACTGGAAGCAGTAATATGAGTGCTTCAAATGGTAAAGTTGTTTTATCAAACGATACCTTACCAGTTACCAGTTGTTTACCCAATGCTGCCATTGTAGATATGGTTGGTTTCGGTACTGGAAATTGCTTTGAAGGATCGGCTGCAGCACCTGCCGGTAGTAATGCAAATGGAATTTTCAGAGCCAGTAATGGTTGCATTGATACTAATAATAATTCCTCTGATTTTAGTGTAGCCGTAGCTGCACCAAGAAATAGTAGCAGTCCATTTAATATTTGTGCCGCTCCTTCGCCACTACTTTCAGTTTCTCCGGGAACATTAGCAATTACAGCTTCCTTAGGAATGGCATCTGCAGCTTCTTTTGCAAACTTATCTGGTACTACCTTATCTCCAGCTGTAGGCAATTTAACCGTAACACCTGCTGCCAATCTGGAAATATCTTTAAGTAGCAGTGGCCCATTTGTAGCTGCACCTGCAACTTTACTGATTCCTTATACAGGATCAACGCTTAGCTCAACAAGTATTTATGTTCGAATTGCAGCAACTGCAGCACAAGGATTATTTAGCAGCAGTTTTGATTGCAGCGGTGGTTCGGCTTCTACTGTAACCGTAACCGTTACCGGTGGTGTAAATCAAAATTATTACAACTCAAAAGCAAATCTGGGTTTATCAAATCTTAATACTTGGAGTTCCACTATGAATGGATTGGGTTCATCTCCTACTAGTTTCTCGGCCGATTACCAATTATTCAATATTGTTAATCAAACCAATGCAAATTATATCGGTACATGGGATGTAAGCAATACAGGCAAAACATCCAGAATTGTAGTTGGTGACGGCATCAATCCAATTTCATTCAGCATTTTACCTGATGCAGACTCTTTAACTTCTGCTACTAGAATTGATATTTTAAATAATGCCACTCTAAGAGTATTCAATACCAGAAGGCCTTTCTTTAATACCATTGCAACTGGTTCTACCATTGACTTTGCAACAACCGGTACTGCTGCAACTGACACCATTAAATTTCCGGCGCTTGTTTATCATAATTTAACTTTATCAGGTGGGTTTAAACATTTTTCAACAGGTACAACAACTATTAGAGGCAATCTAACAATTGATGGCGTAAATAGTATTAATGGCGCTGTAACATCGGTATCTAAAGCAAACCTATTTGGTAATTTAATTTTCACTTCAAATATCAGTCAGTTTGATCCGAATGAAACAGGCAGAATGACTATCGGAATGAATGGCCAATCGGGAACACAACAAATTAACAGCAACGGATCAGAAATAAAACTTTACCGGTTACAAAGAGATACTACAACTTCTATTAATGTAATAAGCATGAGTGCAAACTCAATACTTACATTAGGCAATAGTAATGGTGGAGGATTACAAATGAATCAATCAGGCGCAAATACCACAACATTAAATCTTGGTACCGGAATTTTAAATTTTGTTAGTGGAAGCTTTGTAACATCTTCCTCTACTGGCAAAATGACCAGTACGGCTGCAACTATAAATATTTCAAAATCGGCTGGAACCTCAAATTTTGGAAACCTGCGGTTTACTTCAGGCTCTGTACTGTCAAACTTAAAGCTTGATTTTGGAAGCTCTATAGCAAATGATACTGCAACTTTATTTGACAGTGTAAGTGTTGTAAACCTAAATCTTATAAAAGGTAAATTGGTTGTAAATGCCAGTGCTTTATTATCAATGCCACAAACCGGCGCAGTAACCGGAGGTTCGGTTTCAGCCTATGTTGATGGAAAAATGAAACGTACTTCAGCTGCTGCCATGTTCTTCCCATCGGGCAATAAAAATAAATATGCTCCTGTAACGGTAACGCCTACGGTAGGAGGTTTAAACAGTTATACTACCCAATACTTTTTTAAAGCCTACAGCAACTTTATTGTTGATCCAGTTACTTTATCAAGTTTTCCAAATTACAATGTATCCTGGTACGAATACTGGACCATTGACCAGGCTACAGCAGGTAGCGCTGACGTTAAATTCTCATTCCTTGATAATGGCAGCAGTATACAATCTGTTGCATCATTAAGGGTAGCACATAATGATGGTACAGATTGGAACGATATAGGTGGGACAGTAACTCCGGGAAGTATCCCAGATAATGGAAGCATTACTGCTACAAACGTTTCTGTATTTAGTCCATTTACTTTAGCCTCACCAAACTTGGGTGTGATACCAGTTAAATTAGAATACATCCGTGGACAAAAAACAGCTACTACAAATAATTTAAACTGGAAAGTAACTTGTCTTAGCAATAGCATTACAATGAAAATTGAAAGGTCGAAAGACATCCGAAATTTTGATGAAATTGGAAGCATTAGCGCTACACAAACAAGATGCAGTCAGCCGTTCGACTTTATTGATGCACTCCCTTTATCAGGAAATAATTACTACCGTTTAAAATTGATTGACATTGATGGTAAAGTAACTTATTCGCCAGTAGTTGTTATCAATAATAAGAATAAAGGATTTGAGATTGTTGGTCTATATCCTTCAGTAGTAAACAATGAAACATCATTGAGTTTATTCAGCGAAAAAGCTAGTAGTATTGAAACAAGAATTACTGACATGAGTGGTAAAACAATTTTACTTAGCCGCTACAATGTACCTGCAGGAAGCAGCTTAATTAAATTAGATGCCAGCAGCCTTGCTACAGGTTATTATAATTTAACTATACTGGATGCTAATAACAGCATTACAACAATACGGTTTATAAAGCAATAACTTAAATTTTAGAATAGTCCTAAAAAGGCCGGTAACAAAATTGTTACCGGCCTTTTTATTATTTATCTATGATTTTTATATTAAACACTAAATGCAGTGTCGATAATTTCAGCCTGCTCTTTTGCATGAACTTTTGAATACCCGGTAGCTGTAGAAGCGCTGGCAGTACGACTGATAATGTAAAAATTGATATTCTTTAAATTCATTCGCAAAAAGGTAGCAGCACCCATATTTAAAGGTTCTTCTTGTACCCAATACCAAATTGCTCTGTTATATTTTTTATACAATTCATCCAACTGTTTTTGGGGTATTGGATAAATCTGTTCAAGCCTTACAATCGCCACATCATTTCTGTTTTCCTTTTGTTGCCTTTCAAACAGATCAAAATAAATTTTTCCAGAACAAAGCAATACTTTTTTTATCTCCGAGCTATTTGCAACTTTATCGTCATCTAAAATTTCTTTAAAGCTACCATTCAAAAATTCATCTTTATGGCTATAACTTCCGGGATGCCGCAGGTTTGCTTTTGGAGAAAAATTTATTAATGGCTTCCTGAAATTCCAGGTAAGTTGTCTGCGTAAAACATGGAAAAAATTGGCCGCAGCAGTTACGTTTGTAATGATCATGTTTTGCTCCGCACACATTTGTAAAAAGCGTTCCATTCTGGCGCTGCTGTGCTCGGGTCCTTGCCCTTCATAGCCATGTGGTAATAACATTACAACACTATTCATTCGCTGCCATTTTGTTTCGGCAGTAGCAATAAATTGATCAATGATTGTTTGAGCGCCATTGCAAAAATCACCAAATTGTGCTTCCCATATTACCAATGCATTGGGGTTTGCCATTGAGTAACCATATTCAAAACCCAACACCGCATATTCACTTAATAATGAATTGTAAATCCGCATTTTTGCCTGAGTATCATTAAAATGATCCAACCGGTTATAAGACTTACTCGTTACTTCATCATGTAATACACAATGCCGGTGGCTGAAAGTTCCTCTTTTTACATCCTGCCCACTCATTCTAACATCTTTTCCTTCAATTAATAAACTACCATAAGCCATTAACTCTGCAGTAGCCCAATCAATTTTTTGTTCGTCGGTAAATAATTTTATTTTATCTGTTAATAATTTTTCAACTTTTCTTAATGGCTTAAAATCATTCGGCCATTTCATCAAACCATCAAATAATATTTTAAAATCGGTTTCCGAAATTGCTGTTACTGGTGAATTTTCAAAATCGGTTTCAACTGCCCTTCTTAATGACTTCCACCATAATTCCGGTTTTTGAAATGTATAAGGAAGTGGGTTTTGTTTTACTTCGTCTAACCGTTCCTGTAAGTCGGCCAGAAATTGTATCTCCATTTCCTTGGCTAGTTCCTGTGCATCTGGTTCACCATTTTGAAGCAAGTATTGGGTGTACACTTCTCTCGGATTAAGATGCTTATCTATTAAAGCATATAATTGCGGTTGGGTAAACTTTGGT
>JANPAP010000653.1:0-5711 GCA_031429975.1 Chitinophagaceae bacterium | reverse complement strand
TTTACCAACAGTAATTGAGGTTGAAAATATTAAAGGGATCATTCACAGCCACAGCAATTGGAGTGATGGCAATAATACTATTGAAGAGATGGCAAAGGCAGCCATTACAAAGGGATTTGAATATCTTGTAATCAGCGATCACAGTAAAAGTGCATTCTATGCAAATGGTTTAAATGAAGACCGTATTAGAGAGCAACATCATTATATTGATTCCTTAAATGCACAATTGGCGCCATTCAAAATCTTTAAAAGTATTGAAAGCGATATTTTAAATGATGGCAACCTGGATTACAGTAATGCAATTCTATCCAATTTTGATATGGTTATTGCATCTGTGCATTCAAATTTAAAAATGACGGAAGAAAAAGCGATGATGCGCCTGCTTACTGCCATTGAAAACCCATTTACTACTATTTTAGGGCACATGACTGGAAGATTGTTATTAAGCCGTAAGGGCTATCCAATTGACCACAAAAAAATTATTGATGCATGTGCAGCCAATAATGTAGTAATTGAATTAAATGCACATCCAAGCAGGCTGGATATTGACTGGCGATTTATTGATTACGCCATCAAAAAAAATGTTTTGATTTCTATTGATCCCGATGCTCACTCAATTGAAGGATTTGATGATATCCAATACGGGGTTTATACAGCACAAAAAGCCATGCTTACAAAGGAACAAAACCTAAGCAGTTTTAGCCTTGTAGAACTTAAACAATTTTTATTAAAGAAAAAAGGAAATAAGTAATTACACAGCCGAAATATTTGTTTGCCAATATTTACTCATTGCAGCAAATCCACCAAAGAAAATACCACTAAATAAAATTGTTGCAAAAAAACTGGTTTTTAAAAATGGGACCCCTGCTGCCATGCAGGCTACTAAACCATCGATAGTTTTTGGATAAGGCAAATTATTTAAACCCAATCCGCCTCCTGCCCAAACAAAAAAGTTGGAAGCAACAAAGAAAAATAAAACGCCAGCAAACGAACCTGCTAAAATATTAGTCCATTTTGATTTATTAATTGCAAACCCAATTACAGTGATTGCCATAAACAATAAATAATTTATCCATTGACCATCATAAAAGCCCTGGATACTTGATAATTTATAAAAGAATAAGGCTTCATAAATAATATCTGAAATTAGCATTGAAAATAATGGCAATAAAAAAGAATACTTTTTATTACTGATAATACTTCCACAAAATAAAGCCATTGCAATTTGCGGAGCAAAGCCCATTGGCCGCCCTGGCATAATCCTGTAGAGCGATGCAATTAACACTAATAACACAAAACTTGCTATGATTGATTTATTTATCCTCATCTCTATAAATTTAATTGCAAAAATAAGTAATAATAAATGTGTACCAATTTTTATAACTGCTTTTATCTTTAAAGTAAAATTGAAATCATAATTAAAAATGGCAAGACATAATCAAACCGGAAAATTGGGTGAAGCAGTTGGGAATACTTATTTGATAGAAAATGGTTTTGCCATACTAGAAAAAAACTGGCGCCACTCACATTGGGAAGTAGATTGTATTGCCTCAAAAAAAAATGTGCTGCATTTTATTGAAATAAAAACCAGAAGAGGAAAAAAATATGGACTACCTGAAGAAAAAGTTGGGACAAAAAAAATTAATAATCTTAAAAATGCTGCTGAAGAATACCTGCATTTAAATCCTGAGTGGAAAAGAATTCAGTTTAATATTTTATCAATCATTATTAACCACAACGAAACGATAGAATATTTTTTTATAGAAGATATATCCTGAAAATTATTTTTGTAATAATTCTTTCATTTTTTCAACCATTTTAAAAGTTGCCGGGCAGTATTCAATATTTTGTTTGTGCACATGAATATAAGCTACCGGATTTTTTTTTGTAAGATGTGGAAACCCTGAGCAATCGGAAGGCCTGATTGCATAGATAGAACATTTGTTATCGTTTAAATTTAAGAACTGGCAAGGCTGTTTTTGATTTTGCCAATCGCCATCTTTTTTATCAAACTTTAACCACTTTTCTTTAAACGCAATTGGTGTCATTTCAAAATGTTTGGCAATGCGTTTTATATCTGTAACAGAAAATGTAGGTGTCATTTTTTTACAACAATTGCCACAGGTTAAACAATCCGTTTCTTCCCAAACCTTTTTGTCGGTTTCAATCATCATTTTATGCAATCCGGGAGGCGGCTTTTTTTCGAGACGGGTTAAAAAAGATCGAAATGATTTTTTATGGTACCGGAGTTTTTGTTTGAACGAACGAATGTTTACTATCATATAAAAATTAATGGAAAATATAAAATCGAAATTACAGAATTATTATTCATATCAGCCGCTATACTAATTTTAAACAGATTGAATTTTTGAATGCAATAAAATTTCATCATCCGTAATTCTTAATTTGCATATTATGTGGGAACCATACAAAAGAGGATTTAAAGCTTACTTACAATTAGAAAAATCGCTAAGTGAAAATTCTGTTGTTGCCTATCTGAACGATCTTGAAAAATTAACCAGTTTTTTAACGCAGTTAAACCAAGAAAAATCTCCCAAAGAAATTGTGCTAAAAGATCTGGAACAATTTATTGTTTGGGTAAATGTGTTGGGTATGCTACCGGGTTCGCAGGCAAGGATTATTTCTGGAATAAAAAGTTTTTTTAAATATTGTCTTTTAGAGCAAGTGATAACTTTGGATCCAACAGCATTATTGGAATCACCCAAATTAAAAAGATCGCTGCCGGATATTTTAAGTTTTGAAGAAATTGAAATGATGATTGCTAAAATTGATTTAAGTAAACCAGAGGGCGGAAGAAACAAAGCAATTTTGGAAATCCTTTACAGTTGTGGGTTACGGGTTAGTGAACTGGTAGGGCTTAAAATAAGTTGCCTGCATTTGGACATTGGATTTATACGAATAATTGGAAAAGGCGATAAGGAAAGATTGGTGCCCATTGGCAGAGACGCTATAAAATTTATAAATATTTATCGACACGAAATCCGGATTCATTCAAATATAAAACCAGGTAATGAAGATTTTTTATTTTTAAATAATAGGGGTAGTAAACTTAGCAGGGTAATGATTTTTTTAATTATTAAAAGTTTGGCAAAAGCTGCCGAAATAAAAAAAACAATTTCGCCCCATACTTTTCGCCATTCGTTTGCTACACATTTGGTAGAAGGCGGTGCCGATTTAAGAGCTGTGCAAGAAATGCTGGGACATGAAAGTATTACAACTACAGAAATTTACACCCATTTAGACAGGCAGTTTTTAAGAGAAACCCTACAGCAGTTTCATCCAGCATTTAAATAAAAGGAAGAGAAAATAATTTGAGAATTGTAATTAAGTAATTTTTTGTTCCATTACTATTTCTACAGGTTGAAAATTTTTTGTTTCAACATTGTGTTTGTTCTTTACATTTTTACGGTAGTTTTTAAACATGCTCATCCAACGTAATTTTAGTACGCCTAAAATTCCTTCTTTAACAATGCCTTTATTCATTTTACTTTCGCCCAACCTGCGGTCAACAAAAGTGATGGGCACTTCGGCAATTAAAAAATTTAATTTCCAGGCGGCAAATTTCATTTCAATCTGAAAGGCATAACCCACAAATTGGATGGCCGAAAAATTCATTGTTTCTAAAACTTCTCTGCGGTAACAAACGAACCCAGCTGTTGGATCTTTAATGGGCATCCAGGTAATTAACCGGGTATATAATGACGCTCCTTTAGAAAGTAAAATTCGATTGGCAGGCCAGTTTACCACAGCCCCGCCTTTTATATATCTTGAACCAACTGCAATTCCTGCACCGGCTTTACAAACTTCATACAACCTTTCTAAATCTTTAGGATTATGAGAAAAGTCGGCATCCATTTCAAAAATATATTGATACCCATTTTTTAACGACCAGATAAAGCCATGGATGTATGCGGTTCCTAAGCCCTGCTTTCCTTTTCTTTCTTCTAAAAATAACTGGTCTGGATATTTGCTGAACAATGATTTTACGATAGCACCGGTTCCATCTGGCGAACCATCATCAATTATCAAGACATGATAATTCTGTTGCAATGCAAACACTGCAGCAATAATACTTTCTACATTATCCTTCTCATTGTAGGTAGGTATAATAACTATCTTTTCCAATATCTGTTTATGTGTACTTTACGAATTTACAATTTGTACCTAAATAATCATCAACATATTATCAACATTAATAATTAGGTATTCTTTAATAACGTTTTATTAAGAATTTCGGTAAGCTTTTGTTTGGTATGCAAAGGGAAATCACCCCTCATCATCCAATCGTAATATTGCGGTTCGGCTTTTAAAACATCAATTACCGGACGGCCTTTATGTTTACCAAAATTAAATACTTCAACACCTTTTTCATCAAAAACAAAACGGCGGGCATAATCCACAATTTTATCTTCTCCAATGGCATTTAAAATACTATCCACGGTATTCCCAAGTTGAGGATATTTAATTATTTGAGATAAGAAAACATCAATCGTTGCATTTACATCTGCTTCTGCACTATGAGCATCCACCAATTCCTTTCCACAAAAAAACTTATACGCTGCGGTAAGTGTACGGGGCTCCATCGTATAAAAAATATGTTGCACATCCACCATTCTTCGGGTGCTGATATCCACAACCATACCCGCCCTTAAAAATTCTTCCATTAACATGGGGATATCAAACCGATTGCTGTTATATCCACCAATATCGCAATTTTCAATAAACTGCTTCAACTCATTACCAGCCTGTTTAAAGGTAGGCGCATCCTTTACCATTTCATCTGTAATACCATGTATTTCTGTAACCTGAGCAGGGATCGGCATTTCAGGATTAATAAGTTTTCGCTTAACCTGTCGGCTGCCATCTTGCATAACTTTAATGATTGCCACTTCTACAATCCTGTCGGATGATAGACTTACGCCAGTTGTTTCTAAATCAATAAATGCTAATGGACGGGTTAATTGTAATGACATTTGGGGTAATTTAAATTGATGTTTTATGAGAATGGATTTTACAATATAATTCAATGCATTTTTTAACTGCGATTATATTGCAGTGGCAAACCTAAAGTTATTTTTTGATATTTATTTAAATCGCAAGCAATTTTAAACTTAATTATTTCAATAACCCGATTCATAATTCATATTCAAAAAATGGGCGATCAACAATTTTACATTAAAAGTTACTTTTAAATTTTCCCTTCCTTCTTATAATATGCCAGTAATAATCCGGTTACTTCATCATAACTTAAAATACCGGATGGTTGTTGATTTTGCTGCAAATATTTTCCATACAGCCATCTAAAAACCGGCTCTGCAAAACTTTTATGTTTTTTGTCAAACTCTTTTAACAATTTAATATCTGCTTTTACTGTAGGAGATAAATTAAGAGCAAAACGCCTTGTAGAAACCGTATCTACTTCAAACAAACTTCGCTGAGCATACATAAACAAATCGAGATAGGCTGAGTAATGAAAGGCTGTATCGGGAGAAGCAGTTGCTGCTAAATACCCAACAAAATTAGCTTCGTTTTCTTTTGCATACCCTAGCTGGTGGCCAATTTCATGGCACACCGTAAATGGCTGTATAAATTGCGGTACAGTGGTATTTACCTGAGCCTCCCCTGTAAAGGGATTATAGTAGCCAATAAAACCTACATAATATCCCAACCATCCCCATGCAGAAGGTTTT
>JANPAP010000652.1:0-4371 GCA_031429975.1 Chitinophagaceae bacterium | reverse complement strand
GTATTGATGAATGATGGTAAGGGAAACTTTAGTTGGATAGAATCAAAAAAATCGGGGTTAAGTTTACGAGGTTCCATAAAAGACATCAAAGAAATAAAAGGCAACTATGGCCAACGAAATATACTGGTATTGCAAAACAGCCAACAGCCTGTGTTGTATCAAGTAAGAAAATAAACAGTGGATAACAATAGAATTTATTTATGCAACAATTAAAAAGAAATACTATCATTAAATATTTACTGGTACTAACAGTTTTAATTGCTGCATGTAAATCCAATAACAAAATAAAAGATCCATTATTTGAAGTATTGGATCATACAAAAACCGGCATCAACTTCAGCAATAACCTTGTTTACAACCAGCAGTTTAATTTATTTAAGTACATGTATTTTTATAATGGCAGCGGGGTAGGAGCGGCCGATTTTAATAATGATGGATTGGTGGATTTGTTTTTTGGATCCAATCAGGGCGATAATAAATTATACCTCAATACCGGCCAATTAAAATTTAAAGACATTACAAAGGAAGCGGCAATTCCAGCAGATGGAGGCTGGACCACAGGCATATCTGTTGTAGATATTAACAACGATGGTTTGATGGATATTTATGTTTGCCGGGTGGGTAAGTATGAAATTTTAAAAAGCAAAAATCAATTGCTCGTCAATCAGGGAATTGATAAAAATGGCCATCCTTCTTTTATCGATAAAGCTAAAGATTATGGTTTGGATTTTTCCGGATTCAGCACACAGTCTGCATTTTTTGATTATGATAACGATGGCGATTTAGATATGTTTTTATTAAATCACTCGGTACATGAAAACGGTACTTTCCGGCCCCGTAAGGATTTCGAAGGCACTTATGATCTGGTTTCCGGTGATCGTATTTTTAGAAAGGATGGCAATCAGTTTACAGATGTTACCAAACTAACGGGTATCAATAGCACCGCAATCGGTTATGGTTTGGGAATTGTAATTGCGGATATTAATCTGGATGGTTACCCGGATATTTACGTAGGTAACGATTTTCATGAAAATGATTACCTCTATATCAACCAAAAAAACGGAACCTTTAAACAAGAGGGTGAACAAAGGCTGATGCATACCAGCCAATTTTCGATGGGAGTGGATGTGGCCGATGTGAACAATGATGCATACCCCGAAATTATTTCGGCCGATATGTTGCCCGCCGATCCCTATATTTTAAAAAGATCTTTGGGCGAAGATGCATATGATATTTTTCGGTTTAAGATTGCTGCAGGATATTCTTACCAGTATGCAAGAAATAATTTTCAATACAATCGTAAAAATGGTTTGTTTAGCGAAACGGGCTTGTACAGCGGCATTGCGGCTACCGATTGGACATGGGCGCCGCTTTGGGTTGATTTTGATAATGATGGCTTGAAAGATTTATTTATTTCCAACGGCATCCCTAAAAGGATGAACGATATCGATTATATCAATTTTGTTACAGCCGGAGAAATTCAGCAAATGATCCGTGACAATAATGTGAAAGGAAAAGATCTGGCGCTCATCAATAAATTTCCTGAAATAAAATTGCCCAACAAGTTTTATAAAAATAATGGCAACTTATCTTTTAGCGATGAAGAAAATCGCATTGAAGGCAACCAACCAACTTTTTCAAACGGCGCTGTTTATGCCGATCTGGATAATGACGGCGACTTAGATATTGTGGTAAATAATATTGATGCACCGGTATTGGTTTATGAAAATAAAAATAATAAATCTGCTGTAAAATCTTCGGTAAGTATCCATCTTATAGGCGATGAAAAAAATGGTAATGCAGTTGGATCAAAACTAATTGTGTATGCAAAAAATGAAACAAGAACCTACGAAAAGTTTCCGGTAAAGGGATTCTTATCCAGCATGGAAGGCCCATTGGTTGTTGGTTTGGAGCATACGGCTGTAGATTCTGTGTTGTTGATATGGCCTGATAAAACGTATCAGCAATTGAAACTTCCTTCCAATCAATCCAGCATATCAATTCAGTATCAAAAAAATTTGCCACTGTTTAATTTTAGCCAGTTAACAAACAAAATACAAAGCAGTTCAATGGCTATGGAAGATATTACCCATGCTGTAAATTTTGATTACCTGCATGAAGAAAATCCGTTTGTTGAATTTGACCGGGAGCCGCTGATACCACATATGTTTTCAACAGAAGGCCCTGCAATGGCGGTTGCCGATATCAATCATGATGGATTGGAGGATGTCTTTATTGGTTCCTCCAGAAATAAAAAAGCAGTGTTGTTTTTTCAACAACCCAATGGGAAATTTATAAAATCAAAACAACCGGTTTTAGATCAGGATAGTATTTATGAAAACACCGACGCCTGTTTTGTTGATGTAAACAATGATGGAAATATTGATTTGGTTATTGCCAGTGGCGGCAACGAATTTTATGGCAACGAAATGCATAACAGCCCCCGGGTTTATTTAAATGATGCTAAAGGAAATTTTACAAAACTTGAAAATGCTTTTACCGGTTTATATTTAACCGCATCTACCATTGCGGCCAATGATTTTAATGGCGATGGATTTGTAGATTTATTTATTGGCGGAAGAGTGGTGCCCTGGGAATGCGGACAAATTCCGGAATCGTATTTATTGTTGAATGACAAAACGGGTCATTTTAAAGAGGTAACAAAAATGGTTGCACCCGATTTGCTTCATGCAGGATTTGTAACTCAGGCTTTATGGATTGATATCGACAAAGATGGGGATAAGGATTTATTGCTTTCTATAGAGTGGGGCGGCATTGAAGCATGGATAAATAACAAAGGAACTTTTACAAAAAAAATATTGACGGATAAAAAAGGTTGGTGGAATTTTATTTTGCCAGTTGATGTAGATGGGGATGGCGATATAGATTTAATTGCCGGCAATCTTGGGCTCAACAGCCGTTTAAAAGCATCGGTAAAAGAGCCACTGCGACTGTATTACAACGATTTTGATGGCAATGGGAAAAAGGAACAGGTATTAACTTATTATTTGGCCGGAAAAGAAATTCCGTTTGCCAATAAAATGGAACTCGAAAAGCAAATGCCCTTGCTGAAAAAGAAATTTTTGTATGCCGGCGATTTTGCAAAAGCCAATTTGCAGGAATTGTTTGGTTCCGAAAAACTAAATGCTGCAGCACAATTTAGTGCCGATTATTTATCGAGTGCTGTGTTGATTAATAAAGGAAATTTAAATTTTGAAACCAAAGCATTGCCAATGGAAACACAATTGAGTTCTATGAAATCTGCGGTGGTTGTAAATGCAAATAATGATGAACTGCCCGATATTTTAATAATGGGAAATTATTACGACAACAATATTGAGATGGGAAGATATGATGCTGACTTTGGAACAATTTTAATCAACAAAGGGAAAGGTGAATTTACAGCTCAAGGTATTAATGGTTTGGCAATAAAGGGCCAGGTACGGCACATTCAGGAAATTAATATTGGCAAACAACCGGCATTTATTCTTGCCAGAAATAGCGATAGTGCCATGCTGATTCGGTTAAAGCCAATCGTTGCTGTTAACAAAAAATAAAACGTTTAAAATTTCATCAATAATACATCACCGGATAATAAATTCGGGTAACCCATTTTGTGGAATCCTTTTCAGCCTGCCTGTTTGTGACGAAAGAATAAAAGGGGATGGCTGGTGCCGTTAAACTATAATCGCTTACATAATTTTCAACAACCTTATAAGCCTCCTCCACTTTTTTAGTATCGCCGGTAACATTGGTAATTAACATATTTCCACGTGGTAACATCCAGCGGTAAAAAATTCGTCCACTTGTTGGCAATCTTTTGTTTACCGGCAAGGCTACTTTGGTTTGATAATAAAAACTGTCCTTGGTATAAATATTTACCATTGGCGAATCGGTTGCAATCGCATTTTGGCTGGCAATATAATTTCTTAATTCAGCAATTTTAGCATAAATCATATCCGTAGTTGGATAGCCTTTTATGGAATCGGAAGTAAATACAAAAGCTGAATCTTTTACAAATTCCCGGCGGATATCGTAACCATACACCCGGTCGGTATTAATGTAATAACTATGAATGGCAGTAATGATTTTGTTGAAACCATCTTTGATACAGATTGCTGAAATGTAAGCCTGTAAACGTTTTAACGGGTTATTGCTGCTGGGTATTTCCGTGTCCCATTCCAGTTTAAAGGAATTTTTTGTTAAGGGAATAAAGTTTAAGGACGAAGGGTACTTACCTTTTTCATTCACAATGTCAATAAAAATACTAAAGTTGGTTTTATCGCTTATGAGGTAGTTATTTCCATTAAGAGAGTGCTGGATTTCACTGCCAGCTATTTTTACTGGCCACCATTTCGCCCAATTTTTTTC
>JANPAP010000651.1:0-3018 GCA_031429975.1 Chitinophagaceae bacterium | reverse complement strand
ATTATTTCATTTACATCAATATCATTTTTTTTCAAAATGGCAGGTAGTTCGTCTCTTCTGTTATCGCCACAAAAGAAAATCACTTCATCAATAAACCGATCGGCTACAATTAAATTTGCCAAATCTGCTGCATTAAATGCGGTACCAACTATGCTGGAGGCTGTAAAATATTCGCTCACTAATTTGCAAGTTGCTGTACCAATGCAATATATTTTCCAATTGGGTATTTGCCCCTGCAATGCAGTGGTAACAGCATCTACAGCATTCATACTGGTAAATACAACTGTGGCATTTAAAAGAAAGGCCTGTTCTATTTCCTGCAATATTTCAACCGATTGTATTGGTGTTGTATTTATAAATTCAATTTCATCAATCACAATTCCCTTCAACTTTGCTTCATCCAGCAATGCCGGGGTTAAAGGTCTTGTACATAATATGTTGATATCAGCTTGCTGCATTACGTATCCCTTCCATTATTTTTTGTCCGCCATTTTGTAAAATATGCTGGGCTGCAAATTTTCCAATGTCTGCCGCATCCATTAATAAAATTGATTTTTCAATCTCCACTTTTTCCTTTCCATCCACCGAAAATATATTGCCTTTAAAATGTATTGTCTCATTCTCTCTTACAGCCAATGCACTGATTGGAGTTGAACATCCTCCCAATAAAATTTTTAAAAAATCCCTTTCTATTTTTGTACACAATGCCGTATCTGCATGATTAAAGTTTGCACAGGCAGCTTCACAATAATTATCATGCTGCCTGCAAACCACCAAGATGGCGCCTTGTGCAGGAGCAGGTAACATCCAATTCAATTCAATACTTTTTGCAGGACGAAGGCCGATTCTTTCTAAACCTGCTGCTGCAAAAATGGCTGCATCCCAATTATTTTCTTCCAACTTATTTAAACGGGTATTTACATTGCCTCTAAGATTTTCGATGCAATGATTTGGATAACGATTTAACCATTGTGCTTTTCTGCGGATACTGCTTGTTGCAATGATGCCTGCATCCACTAAAGAGCTGTTATTATCCAATACTATATTTTCCCATTTATCAATTACAGACTTATCCTTGAAAACCAACAGATCTTTATAAGATGCCCTTTCTAAAACCGCCGCCTGTGTTAAACCTGCGGCTAATTGAATCGGCACATCTTTCATGGAATGTACCGCAATATCAATTTTATTATTGAGTAAAGCGCTATCTAAACTTCTTGTAAAAATTCCCTGAACCCCCATTTCGTACAAGGGCGTTTTAAGATCAATATCTCCTTCACTTTTAATAAAAACCAATTCCGATTTGAAATTATTTTTTGATAACAAGTCCTGTACCTGCGATGCTTGCCAAACTGCAAGTTGGCTTTCCCTTGTTCCAATCCGTATCACTTGTGGCATGTTTATCAGTTTGTACCGGTAGCAATAAATTCATTGATGGCTTCAATATAATTACAACCGCATTGGTTTTGGCTACGCATTTTTAAAGCCATCCCGTTAATTACTTTTTGAATTTTAAACGCCTTATTCACTTTTACAACAGTTGTATTATTTTGCCGAGCAGCATAATTAATATACATATCGCAGGATTGCATGGCATACAATTTATTTTTTATGGACTTTAAAACCGGCACATTTTTCCGCATATCGTGCCACTCTAAAAATTCATTTAAATGATCTTTAATAATTGCTTTTGCCTTGGGAACTTCTGCAATTCTATTTGAAAGCGTTTCATCTTTTATTTTTGATAAGGCATCTACATTTATTAAAGTGATGCCTGCAAGTTGTTCTGCCGATTTTTCAACATTAAATGGGATTGATAAATCGATAATGATTTTATTACCGGCATTTACTAGCTGCGATGCAGTAATAACGGGTGTTACCGAATTACTTGCCACTAATATTATATCTGCAACATTTATCTGATTCTCTAAATCTTCAAGATTGGCATAACTGAGATTCAATTCTTTTGCAAGTTCGATGGCTTTGCTTGCGGTACGGTTAATGAGTGTAATATTTTTTGTTTGCAAATAATCCACCAGATTTTTACAGGTATTGCGCCCAATTTTTCCGGTGCCAATCAACAATATTTTTTTTGCAGAAATGTTCAACACATTTTCTTTAATATACTGTATCGCTGCAAAAGCAACAGAAACGGTTCCGCCACTTAATGCCGTATTTGTTTTAATAAATTTAGAAGATTGCAACACTGCATTCACCATTCTTTCCAGATAGGCACCAATGCAGTTATGCTGTTTTGAAAACTTAACAGCCTGTTTTAATTGCCCAACAATTTCATAGTCGCCTAAAATTTGAGAATCCAAACCTGCAGCAACATCAAACAAATGAGCAATGGCAGTTTCTCCATTTTTAGAATACGCAATTTCATTAAATGTATCAATTGTACCCTGTGTTTGCGTACATAATAATTTACGAAGCTCCATTTCATTTTCAGCAAATCCATAAATCTCTGTACGGTTACAGGTAGAAATTACAAACAATTCACTTACCCCGTATGCTGGTGCCAACTCCAACAATTTTTTATACTGGTCATTATTAATAGCAAAACGGCTGCGTAAGGTTGCATCCGTTTTTTTGTAATTGATACCAGCTACAATAAAATTTGATATGTTTGTTTGACGAGAGATGGGCATTAAAAATCAGTTATTAAATTGATACTACAAAAGTACTTTCGATAGCGCTTTAAATCCCATTTTCAATGTCATTACTCTGTCATATTACCTGCTGATTGCTATCATAAATACAACTGATAAATATCAATTACTAGCGGCAAAGTCAATAACAACGGGCTTTTTATGCAGCGTAAAAAATAATGCGTTGAAAATTGTTTGAACTTTTAAAAACCGGAGTGGTTATTTTTGCAACCTATATAATTTTATATGACAACAAAAAAAAGAGGCATACTGTTAATGAATCTTGGTTCGCCAGATTCAACTTCTGTAAAAGATGTAAGAAAATATTTGAATGAATTTTTAATGGATGGCCGGGTAATTGATTCGC
>JANPAP010000650.1:0-2058 GCA_031429975.1 Chitinophagaceae bacterium | reverse complement strand
TTGCTTGATATCATTAAGAAGCAGCAGAATATAATCATCATTCAATGCCCAATTATTAATTTTACGAGTTTCCAGACCAATACTTAACGAATTATTTTCAGCGAGTATTTTAAAAATAGCGTTTTTAACAAACTTTTCGTTGGGTTTACGGCCAGTAATCATTTCTACTAAAGTAAAAACTACATGTCCGCCATCCAATGCAGGTATGGGTAACAGATTCATAAATGCCAATACAATTGATAAAAATCCGGTGAGTTTCCAAAAAACTTCCCACTCTCCCCAATGTGTAGGAAAGATGGAACCGATTGCTTTAAACCCACCTAATCCTTTATAGGCACCGGTTTTAGGATTCAGTATCAATTTAAATTGGTTGATATAAAATTTTAATTTTCCCATGGCCATTGAAACACCCAAGGGAATGGCTTCAAAAAAACCATACTTTTTTACATCTAATTTAAAAACACCTAAACTGTCGTATTGTTCTTCGGATAAAATGGGCAACCCTATTTTTCCTTCTTCCGAAACAGCAGCAGGTAAACTTAAAGCTGCTCCATTTCTTTCAATTTGTAAAACAACATTGCTGTTCTTTTTACCGGCAAGTAATGCCGACATCTCATCATAATATTTTACCGGTACCGAATCGATAGCAACGATTTTATCCAGGAACTGCAGTCCGGCTTTTTTACCATTACTGCTGTCTTTAGGCGCATATTCCCCCATAATTGTTGGCAGCCTTTGCATTAATAAAGAACCTGTTTTCTTTTTGCTTTCTACCAATTGCTCAATAAAATTTTCTTTCATTGCAATATCACTGGCAACGCCGTTTCTTTCGATGGAAATATTTTTACCCAATAATAATTTTGCCTGGATATCATCAAAGAAAACAATGGGTTCTCCATCTATTGCAATAATCTTATCACCGCTTTTAAATCCTGCTGTTGCCAATACACTATCCTGTACCCAAATGCCATTCGTAACCGAATTGTTGGGCACTTTGCTTTCGCCCCAAACAAACAAAACCATTGCATAAATGATGAATGCCAATAACACATTTACAATGATTCCACCCAGCATAATAATTAACCGCTGCCAAGCTGGTTTACTGCGAAACTCATAATCCTTTGCTGGTAATTTCATGGCTTCCTTATCCATGCTTTCATCAATCATACCGGATATTTTTACATAGCCGCCTAAAGGCAACCAACCAATACCATATTCAGTATCGCCCACTTTTTTCTTAACCAAACTAAACCATGGATTAAAAAACAAATAGAATTTTTCTACCCGGCAGCCAAACCATTTTGCAGTGATGAAATGCCCAAATTCGTGCAATACCACCAATATTGATAAGGAAAGGATCAGGTAAAAAACCTGCATCCATACATTGCCCCAATTAATTGCTAATAATATCATAAGTTATTTTGATCCTCCTGCCTGCAGAAGGTTTATTGTTTCGTAATTTTTATTGATACAAATTTTTGCAACTGCTTTGTGGATGCGGTGCTTTACATCTTAATTAATGAAGCCGCAAAACTACGGGCTTCGGCATCGCTTTCAAAATATTCTTCGAGGTTGGGCTTTTCTATAAAAGCTGTATGCA
Organism: Chitinophagaceae bacterium; assembly: GCA_031429975.1. Classification (GTDB taxonomy): domain Bacteria; phylum Bacteroidota; class Bacteroidia; order Chitinophagales; family Chitinophagaceae; genus Ferruginibacter. Next base: position 458 of record JANPAP010000650.1, on the reverse strand, counting down.
ACATGGTTTTTTCTACAACCGCCGTGATGTCCAAAAAGCCAATACGGTTGCGTAGAAAGGCCCACACGGCAATTTCATTTGCTGCATTTAAAATGCAAGGCATGTTGCCACCCTTGTATAAAGCATCGGTAGCCAATGCAAGATTTCTGAAAGTTTTAACATCCGGCTCTTCAAAATTAAGACTGGGATATTTTTTAAAATCCAGTCGGGGGAAATCGCTTTTAATTCTTCGGGGAAAAGCCATGGCGTACTGGATGGGCAATTTCATATCGGGCAAACCCATTTGCGCTTTCATACTGCCATCTTCAAACTGAACAATACTATGAACAATACTTTGCGGATGCACTACCACCTGAATTTGTTCGGGCTTTAAATTAAAAAGCCATTTTGCTTCAATCATCTCTAACCCTTTATTCATAAGGGTTGCAGAGTCGATAGAAATTTTTGCACCCATTGCC
>JANPAP010000649.1:0-2369 GCA_031429975.1 Chitinophagaceae bacterium | reverse complement strand
GTTTAACAGTTTTAAAAGTATTGAAAAGAGTAGGTTACAGTTAGAGGCAGGCCGTTTCAACAGCTTTAGAGCTTTGGCAATAATTGATATTTTAAAAAAAGATAAGGATAAACAAAGTGCTTATATTGCCGCTGACTATGCAACCACAGATGGGGCTACCGATATCAGTCAGCATTTTATTCGTAACAATATTTTTGCTAAATACAACCACAAAATCAGCACCCAAACTAATGTAAGTTTTTCGGTTTCCAGCTTTTTTAGCAAGTGGAATGCATCGGGACAAATTCCTGAACGAGCTGTAAAAAATAACAGCATCAGCCGCTTTGGTTCCATCGATCCAAGCGAAGGCGGTAATACCAGCCGTGTTAATATCAACCTACTGTTATTGCATCAATTTAAAAATGGATGGAAGCTGGAAAATCAAGCCTATTATACTTTTTATGCGTTTAATCTTTTCTCCAATTTTACTTTTTTTTTAAAAGATACAGTTAACGGAGATGCCATTAATCAGGCCGAGCAACGAAATATTATTGGGTATCAATCAACTTTAAAACAGCAATTTCAATTTAAAGAAATTAGTATTAAATCAAATTATGGAGCAGGTTTTAGAAATGATGTGGTACGCAATAGCAGGTTAAGCCATGTAATAAAACGTCAGTTTTTAAATGATGTACAGCTGGGCAATATTAATGAATTGAATGCTTTTGGTTTTATGCAACAACAGGTATCAAAAGGTAAATGGATGTTGGATGCAGGCATTCGTTTTGATTATTTACATTTTAATTATTTCAATCAATTATCGGTGTTTCAAAACCCATCTCAGGATAAAACAATTATCAGCCCTAAACTAAATATTCAATACAGTATGAATTCTCAATTGATTGTTTATATAAAGGCTGGTAAAGGCTTTCATAGCAACGATGCCCGGGTGGTAGTTAGCAATAATGGCAATCAAATTTTGCCGGCTGCTTATGGCAGCGATTTTGGTTTGATTGTAAAACCCACACCCAATTTATTTTTAAACTTGGCGATTTGGCAATTAAATCTGGATCAGGAATTTGTGTATGTTGGCGATGAAGGAGTAACCGAACCCAGTGGCAAAACCAGCAGGCAAGGAATTGATGTGATTGCCCGATACCAATTTTATAAAAAGTTTTATGCCAATTTAAATTTCAATATTACAAAGCCCCGTTTTGATGGATTAGAAAAGGGAAACAATTTTATTCCGCTAGCCCCTACTGTTACCAGCACTGGCGGCATTTTTTATAAACCACAAAATGGAATAAATGGCAGCATCAGTTACCGGTTACTAAAAGACCGACCTGCAACAGAGGATAATGCAATTGTAGCCAAAGGATATTTTTTATTAGATGCTGCCCTGAATTATACCCAGCCAAAATTTGAAATTGGATTGGCGTTTGAAAATATTTTAAATACCGAATGGAACGAAGCCCAGTTTGCAACAACTGCTCGTTTAAAAAATGAAATAGCACCTGTTACTGAAATTCATTTTACCCCAGGCACTCCCCTATTTGCTCGGTTAAAAATTGCCGTATTTTTTTAAGCTGGCTTAGGTTTGCAAAAATCTGCCGCCATTTATTTTTCGTACATGAATAAAATCCTTTTAATTTATTCAGCATGAAAAATAGCAATTCCCAATCTGCAATCGTAATAAAAGCTTTAGGGCTTTTTTGTGTTTCCATGCTTTTTGTAAACCAGCTAAGTGCCCATGTGGTGGTTGGAGAATTGGAGTCGATGTCGAAAACCGATGCTGCACTTTTGTATTTAAAACTTGGGTTTTTACATATCATCCCACAAGGGCTCGATCATATTTTATTTGTTCTGAGTTTGTATTTATTAAATCCAAAATTAAAACCAATTCTTACGCAGGCCACTGCATTTACGGTAGCGCATTCCATAACATTGGGCCTTGCCATGTACGGTGTAATTACGCCAAACAGTTACCTGGTAGAGTTTTTAATTGCATTCTCAATTTTATATGTTGCCTTGGAAAATTTAATTTCTTCAAAATTAAAAAACTCCCGAATTGCCATTGTGTTTTTATTTGGGCTGTTACATGGATTGGGTTTTGCTAATTCTTTAGCGGAGTTGGGCTTGCCTCAAACGGCTTATCTCACTTCTATTTTATTATTTAATGTGGGTGTTGAGTTAGGACAACTGGCAATTATTATTTCGGCTTTTTTAGCATTTGGTAAATGGTTTGGAAATAAAACTTATTACCGAAACCGGATTGTAATTCCAGTTTCGGTTTTCATTGCGTTGGTAGCAGTTTATTGGTCGGTGGAGCGATTATTTTATACCTGATATCGATTCCAATTCTGTTTTTTTTGCCGGACTAATATCATACT
>JANPAP010000648.1:0-1877 GCA_031429975.1 Chitinophagaceae bacterium | reverse complement strand
CCAAGCATTTCATTAAAATAAAAACGCAGTTTATTTTCAACTTCCTGCTGCCTGATATTGAAGTCGAGTTGGGTTTCCTGAATTTTTAATTTAGCTGTTTTGTAGGCCCCTCTTCCTTCGCTTAACCGTAATGGCAAACCCATGCTAATGCCAAATTTATTATAGTTTTCAAAATAACCAGACTTGCCAAATCCATTCAATAAATCGTAGCCCTTGGTAAGCACATTGGCCCTTACATTTACAACCGGCAACAAATCCTGAAACTTTAATTTCTTATCTAATTCAAGCATACCTAATTTAAATGTATACTGCCTTAGTTTGGGATGCGTAAATTTTACTGAAGCCAATAAGCCCTGCAGATCCGTAATGGTTAGTTCCGGCAACTCGGTTTCATTCCATTTTTTTTCGGGAACAATTTCATTGGAAAGTTGGTAAAAACTATTATTGGGCAACCATAAAAAATTAGATAATTCAATTGCAGCATTTTGAAGGCTTACCTGGTTATCGCTCAGCAGGTATTTAAAATTTTGTAATTGCGCCAGTGCTTCAATGGTATCAATTGCAGGTTTATCGCCTTGCCTGAAAGCAATTTTTATCAAATCAAAACGGTTTTCATTTAACTGTACCGCTTCTTTAATAATCTGGTTAACATGATAAACTCTTACCCAATTCCAATACGCATCAGCAGCATCATACAGCAAATCATTTACTACCATTTGCCGTTCCACTTCCGATTGGCTTTTAAACAATTTTGCCTGTTGCAATGCGGCCCTTCGCTTATCCATCAACAAATTTTTTGCAAGCGGTATCGATATACCGATATACCCCGACTGACCGGCAGTGGTTTCATTATTTAATAAAACGCCGCCATTATTTTCAAGCCCGGCCTTTACTTCTATTCCATACCAGGTTGGTATTTTAAGATCGGGATTGGTATAACTGTAATAATTTTTTCCATCAAAAGTTTTTTGATCGCTGTTTAAAGATAGTACCGGATCAAATCCAGCCCTGCTAATGGTAATGCCTGCTTCCGCTTTTTCAACCTGAATGTTTGCTTGTTTTACAACCGGATGAAATTGCCTAACGATATCCAGAAAAGCATCGACCGTTAATATTTTTTCAGCAACAGCAACTGATTGTGCCGATACCGGATTTGTAAAAATAAGATTGAAACAAATCAAACACAGCAATAAAAAAATGGATAATATTTTAGAGTAACATTTCATCAATCCCTAATTATTTTTTTGTTTTTGAATGTACGTCCTGCTTCCTTTCATCGGTATAATATTCAGGAGGAAATCCATTGATATTTCTCCAGAGTTCGTACCAGATAGGCACATCTTTTAACAGCGCCATACCTCGGGCACCTGTGCCCATGCGTAATTGCGGGGGCCAGGCTTTTTCAGCAGGGTCTTCGGCTACCAGTACTCTGAATTTTCCATTACTGTTTACCGAATTTTCAATGGCCGTAACCTTACCGCCAAAAGTTCCATACGAAGCCTGTGGCCATCCACTAAAAACAATGGCCGGAAAACCATCAAACATAAACCGCACTTTCTGGCCAATTATCAACAAAGGCAAATCAACCGGACGAACAAAAATTTCAACGGCATATTGAATATTGTCTGGTACAATTTCAACAATCAATTCACCTTCTTTTACTATCTCGCCGATACCTGCTTTTTTTGCTCTTACTACTTGGCCATTTTGTGGTGCCGTGATAAAGTATAAGTTTTTGCGGATATCATAATTCATGTATTGGTTTTGCAGTTTGGCAATTTCGCCCTGCCCTGCCGCCACTTGCGAAATTGATTGAAATTTATCGCCGGTTGCTTTTGAAATCTTTTCATTATAATCCTGTATGGCTCCATTTAATT
>JANPAP010000647.1:0-7896 GCA_031429975.1 Chitinophagaceae bacterium | reverse complement strand
GTAGTATCCACCAAACAACGGTACTTATACCCAAAAAACGAGGAAGGAATATTCATTAATTGCAGCGTATTTGAATGAACACCGCTATAATTACTATTGTTGGACAAACTATCGTAACCACTGCCTGTATTGACTTGCCATTGAAACAGGGCACCTTGATTACTTGCAGTTAGTGTAGTGGAACCACCCGGGCAAATTACGAAAGGAGGCGCTGGAAAAATTTGGACTATTACCGAATCGTAGGATTCACAATTGCCGCTGTACACTTTTAAAACATACACTGTTGTTACAGCAGGTGATACAACCGGGTTGGCAATGGTTGATATGAAACCAGGGGCTGTCCATAAGTATTGCACATTACTGATTGGGGCACTGCCTAATTGAACACTGCCACCTTCAAACATTGTATAATCCCATCCAGCATCGGCTATAGGGCAATTTCCATAATTTCCTGCATCAGCACCAATATCTACCGGGGTTAAAAAATTCCTGTTTTCCATATCAAAATCCTTGGCGGAGGTATAGGCACTCCAGCCAGCTCCTTCTGCCGGGCTGCCATAATTTAAATGCAGGTTAGTGGCATTACTGTTGCCATTGGGTGCAATAAAACTTGGGTCGATAAAAATAGAATTTAAATCCCTGCCACTGCCAGTTCTCCAATCAGCAATTGATGTATACCGGTTGCCCAGAAACGTACCCATAATGCCACCAGTTCCGGAATAGTAATACAGGTTGTAATCGCAGCTATAACTGATATCGATATTGGCACATTGATGCTTTGCACTGCTGGCTGCCGATGCATTGGAACGGGCATTAAAAAAAATATTATTCATATTATTGGTAGGTAAAGCATTACCTAAAAATAAAAAACAGGCACTTCCCATAAAACCATCCTCTACATTGTTACCGCCAATAAAAACACTGTTATGTTTCATCAGTTCCCCACCCGAAATACCGGCAAAATATAAATTACCTGCCGTAAGGCTGTTGCCATTACTATCGAGCCCAAGGCTTACCATATTATTTTCCAATACACTGTATTTATTTGGAATAAGGATGCCATACACACTGGTAATATTGGAAGTGCAGAGTGAATAAAGATTTCTAACAAAATTGCCCATTATATTAATATTGGCATTCGATTGTATTCCTATAACGGTTCCTCCACCCTCGGTACAATTATTTACCAATGAATACACCTGGTTGCTGCCAATTAAATTTTGATAACCACCGTAATTGGTAGATGCTGAGATGCCTGTTAATACAGGCGAATTACTGATTGCCCCATTCCCATTTTTTAAATGAAAAATTTTGTTGAAACAGATACTATCAAGAGTTCCTCCATTGGTATAAATACCAGTAATTGAAGATTGGTTATCGCCGGATAGAGCGCTGATGCGGCTAATGGTATTATTGTTGATCCTTGAAAAAGCATTGTAGGCACTGATAGCAGTAGTGGGCGCATTGCAATAATTGATGATGCTATTAGCAATTGAAGGGCTTCCTATAATATTATTATTGATTGCGGCCAGCCCATTAAAAATCAGTATGCCATTTAAACTGATATTGCCATTGGTACTGTAACATCTTAGTTGGTTAATTTGGTTATTACTGATAAAACTACCTGCCTGTGCATTTACAAAAATGCCTGTTACATTCATGTTATTGTCAAAATTTGATTGAGTAAAATGCAGGCTGTCATTGAGGTTTGCTGAACCAATTTGGTTGCCGATGATATTATAAATATAGTTACCCGAAAAATCTTCAATATTAATAAACCGAATTTTTGCATTACTGGTATCTACCCCACTTACAAAACGCATCCGGGTAAATGAGTTATTTAAAATATCTACTTTACCCAATGCATCTACACAACTAAAACTTCCCTTATATGCAACTTGCATCATATTGCCCTGCCCTAAAGCAGCCATACCTCCAAAATAATTATTGCTAACCTGATGCGGAATAACACTAGCCAAAGCATCTATTTTTACAACAGACACTGAACTTCTGTAGTTGATATTTGATGAGGAGTTATAAAAACTATTCGATTGGATTACCCACCCATCACTAAAATTAGTAAGGCTGATGGCCGCATTGCTAAAATCGTACAATCTGCAATTAATGATGGAATCATTATTATTCTCAAAGCCACTGACAGCACTACTGTATAACAAAATAGTCTTGGTATCTGGTGCAGGTGCAGCACTGAAAATTTCGCATTGTTCCAGTATATTGTTATCCGATCCGCTTGCTTTGGAACCCTGGAAATTTACAACGCCTTCGTAAATGCTGGTACCTGTAATTCCTCCGCCCATTTTTACATACAATAATTTATTGTTGGATGCATTGCTGAATCGTATTACCGGTGCAGCATTATTGTTGATAATACTCAATTGAATGCTGCTACCCATGCCACCGGGCCGGCCATCAATGGTTACATAGTTTACACTATCTAATAAAATAAGCGGATTGTTACTGGCGCCACTGATGCTGATATTGCTGGCATTGGCTGCCGGCCTTACCGTAATTTTATAATTTGCCAAACAAGGCACTTGTGCAATTTTTGGAAAACTGATGGGAAAAACTTCGCTGCTGCTGTTATAATTATTCAGCAATTCAAAAACTACATTGCCGGAAACTCCTTTAATTTTTATGCTGTCAACCGCCTTTGATAAACTGGTATAATTACCGCCAGATCCAATGCTGTAAATTCCGTTAAGGGCACAAACAGTTGTTGCACTGATTACATTACTTGCAGCATTTGCCCCTTCGGTAAATGCCAATACTTTAAAATAATAGTTGTTCCCCAAAGTCAAATTTCCAACAGCATAACTGGTAGCATTAGCCGCTAATGTTGCAGCGGCAGAAAAATTAATATTATCGGAAGAAATCAAAACCGTATAGCCCAATTCATTGCTGTAGCCATCATCCCATTTAAGTGAAATATTAGTTGCTCCAATTTCTGCCACCTGGAAACCAGTTATTGCTGAGCCTGCTAAAACAGGAGGCGTAAATTTAAGTACCCTGCGAAGCCCATCAGTAGTAGAGTTCAGCCCGGAAATATCGCCTACAGCGGCGCTGTTCACCAAACTTTGTGTTGCTGGTTCCTGAGTTGCAATTGCCGTAAATGGAAAGCTGGTTAAATTTTGTAATGCCAGCAATTGATTATTCAATGTACCGGTTGTAAAACCTATAGAAGCCGTTACGGTTGTGGAAGAAGCTACAATGGCCATATTGCCGTATACATATTCGATGATGCCGCTTCCTTCATAAATTCTTAATTGAAATTTTCCACTTATCGGCAGGTTGCTGGTACTGCCATTATTAATAATATTAGTCCATTCAATCACACGGCAACGGTTAGGTGCAGCCCCTGTTAATACTGAGCGAATAGTTGCACCAGAATAAGCCGTGGTCATCTTATCCCAAAATGCTGCAATAACCGGGGCATTGTTGGCACTTGTTGGTGGATAGGCAACCATACGGGTTAAATCGTTGGCAGCACTTGCAGTAAACATTGTAGTAGGCGAATTGGAAATACCCAATGCAATACAACCATTAACAGCGGCTACATAATGACTGTAATATTTTCCCATAAACATTACATCAAAGCCAATAGGCTGCAGGGTCGATGCCTGGTTGCTTACCCAATTATTTACTAGATTGATTGCGGAAGAAGTATTGATTGCATTGCCAAGATTGTCTGTTATTAGGGAACCTGTAATAGTATTTTCTGTTGTATAATTTAAGGATGATTGCGCAATGATGCTGGATTGAATTACAAATAAAGCAATTAGCAAAAAAAATATTTTAGCCGCTCTCATAATAATTTTACATTTTGGAATTGGCATTGAAAATACTGAATAAATTAAACCAACATTCAATTAAAAAATTGAAAATTATTGGCTACCTAACCGTTGCTTCATGGCTTCATATAAGATAACGCCATTTGCCACCGAAACATTTAATGATTCAAAATCGCCGGGCATGGGTATCTGAAACTGCTCATCACAAATTTTCATCAATGCCGGATAAACACCATGCTCCTCTCCTCCTAAAACAATGGCGCAAGGCTCGGCAAGATTTAGCTCAAACAATTTTTTGGTTGCGGTCATTTCGCTGGCAAAAACTTTTATGCCATTCAGGTGCAATTCATCAACCGCTTTCATTAAACTGCCTACCCTGCAAACAGCCATTTTTTCAAGGGCACCGGCAGAAGTTAAAATGGCATCTTCATTTAATGCACCAACGCCTTTATCAGGAATGAGGATGGCATGTACGCCAAAACAAAAAGCACTCCGGGCAATAGCGCCGATATTTCGGATATCAGTAATGCCATCCAAAATAATAAACAAAGGCACTTCACCATTTTCTACCACAAACGAAATTACATCCTGCAAATTTTGGTATTGAATTTTGCTGATCACTCCAACACAACCCTCGTGGTTACTGACGTTTAAACCATTTAGTTTTTCAACTGGCACTTTGTTGATGGGAACCAAATATTTTTCAGCAAGTGTACGAATAGTATCAATCATTTCGCCATGCACCGTTGTTTGCATGTAAATCCTTTCTAATTGTTTGCCTGCTTCCATGGCAGCAATCACTGCCTGGCGGCCGATTACCAAAGTATTTTTCTTTGGACGCTGTTGCTGCTGATTTCTGAAATTTTTCATGCCTTAAAATTGTATTTATACTCAAACAAAAAACCATAAGCTGTATTGCAACTTATGGTTTTTATTTTTCCTCTTTCGAGGATTATTCAATTGAATTTATTTTAAACCAAAAGCCTTTTTCACTTTCGGAACGTAATCTAATTTCTCCCAGGTAAACAGTTCAACCTTTACCTTTTTTACTTTACCATATGGATCCCTGAATTCTTTTGTAACCACTTCGTTCTTGCGACCCATGTGTCCGTAAGCAGCAGTTTCGCTGTAAATAGGTGTACGCAATTTAAAACGCTGCTCAATAAAATAAGGACGCATATCAAACAAACCTTCTACAATTTTACTGATTTGGCCATCGGTTAAACCCAACTTTGAAGTGCCATAAGTATTTACATTAATAGAGGTGGGTTGTGCAACACCAATTGCATACGAAACCTGCACCAGCACTTCGGTTGCAACTCCTGCTGCTACCAAATTTTTGGCAATATGCCTGGTAGCATAAGCAGCACTTCGATCAACTTTACTTGGATCTTTTCCACTAAATGCACCACCACCATGAGCACCTTTTCCACCGTATGTATCAACAATAATTTTACGGCCTGTTAAACCAGTATCGCCATGTGGCCCACCGATTACAAACTTTCCGGTTGGGTTAATGTGGTACTTGATATCCTTGTTAAACAGCTTAGCATATTTTTTATACTTTGCCTTTACACGTGGAATCAAAATATCAATGATATCCTTCTTGATTTTTGCCAACATCTTTTCTTCGCTGTCAAAATCATCATGCTGTGTTGAAATAACTATGGCCTCTATTCTTACGGGTTTATTGTTATCATCATACTCTAAAGTAACCTGGCTTTTTGCATCCGGTCGCAAGTATTTTATCAATTTATTTTCTCTGCGAAGCACCGCTAATTCAATCAATAATTTATGAGAAAGATCCAATGCCAACGGCATATAGTTATCGGTTTCGTCGGTTGCATATCCAAACATCATTCCCTGATCGCCTGCACCCTGTTCTTCTTTTTTCTTACGGTCAACCCCTTGGTTAATATCTGCTGATTGCTCATGTATTGCAGAAATAATTCCACAAGAATTTGCTTCAAACATATACTCGCTTTTGGTGTATCCAATTTTGCGGATAACACCACGGGAAATTTCCTGAACATCCAAATAGGCCTTACTCTTCACCTCACCGGCTAAAACAACCTGACCGGTTGTAACCAGGGTTTCGCAAGCCACTTTACTGTTGGGATCAAAAGCTAAAAAATTATCGATCAAAGCATCGCTGATCTGGTCAGCAATTTTGTCTGGATGTCCTTCACTAACGGACTCTGATGTAAATAAGTAAGACATTAATGTTTATTTTTTTGAGGTGCAAAGATAGGTTTGTAATGATAAAAAAACAAAGAGGCTATCTCATAATTAAATAATCGCTCTGAGATTCGTTTAAACGACTTTGCCTCTCCATCAGGGATCCTAAGAAATTCTCAAAAAGTTTATTTATGAGACAGCCTCTTTTATAAAGGAATTTTGATAATTATAATTTTGAATAAACTAAACGCATCGACATTTTGAAATTGGCATTGTTTCCATTTCCAATTTTTACCCTGCCATTTGCTAAATTATTATTAAAGGCATAAACAAAATTGTGGTAATGCAGATTATAGGGTGCATACATTCTGAAACTGTAACTATACCCTCGTTTTGTAATCAGATTCTGTACATATCTTGATAAATTAAACGTATAGAAATATTGTGGTTTACCAGCTGCATCTGCTTTTACCCTTCTTGTGCCTCCAAAATAGCTAAAGTCAATTCCATTGGAAGGAAAAAAAGAAACACTGTTATCGGGGTTGTAATATGCATTGGGACTTAAATCGTAATAAACCGGTTTATAAGTTACACCTGATGATGATGAATCAATCAAATCGAGGTACATATATAAAGGAGGCGTTAGAGCAGCATCGATTGGATTAGTTGTTGGTATTTGTTCCAACGATATTTCGGCACGATGAACAATACTATTTGGAAAATTATTTAAGGCAGGAATTGTAAGATTTGCATAAGTTCCTGGTGTGGATTGTATGTATAATACATCGTTTGAAGGTGAACTGATTTCGGCACCGGTTCGATCTCTTTTAAAATTTGTAGCCTGGGCCGATGCTGAAACTTTAAATGAAATCCCGGTAGAAAAATAGAAAGAAGAAAAAGTGGTATCCAGCTTATTATTATTCTTCTTTTTGTAATGAAATTCCAATCTGGTAGTTGCATCATCCATCCCAATATAAAACAACCCATTGCCCTGCGATGGATCGGCAATAATGGCCAACCCTTTTATTTTAGATTTAAAAATAGAATCATTCAAGTACATGCCATTGCCTGTAGTTGTAGTATCTCTGTTTGAAGTGAGTTGTTGTAAAAAACTATTATCTAATTTTATTCTGATCTGGTTGTTAACCGAATCTTTTACACTACCCTGAAAAACGGTAAAGCCTCTAACACTTGATGGAATTACATTTTTGCTTCCAATCAGATTACCAAGTCCGCCATTGGGTGTATAATTAAGCCGGTAAGAACTATCAATAAAATCAGAAGTGGTATTTCCAATTTGATACACTTTTAAATTTTGTGCAACTGTTGTATCGCCGTAAAAAGATTTATAAGTAAGGCACAAAACAACCGAATCGAATCCTGTGCCAGGAGCAAGACTGTTATTGATGGTATCATTAGCGTTGCCAAAAAAATAAGGAAAAAAGCTGGGTTTTAATTCTAAATATAAATCAGCGCTGGTTTTTCCAAAAACCGGATCGTTTGAAATACTTCCCAACACATGATAATCCGTACGACCTATTTTGGTAGAATCGTTAAAAATTCCTTGCGTTCCAATAATGCCCAAAGTATCTGCAAACGTATGTACATTATCAACAGCAGGAATTAAATCGCTGCCTAAAGTAGTAGTGTCAATTTTAGTACAGCCCCCATTTATAATTAGTAAAAAAGCAATAGCTGGTAATAAGGATCCCGATAAATTTTTTAGCACAAAAACAATTTTATTTTAGTAGTCGATTACAGGTAAATATCTATTTAGCAAGGTCGGTATATAATTGTAAATAGTCTGTTAAATCACTATCTACATTACACTTTAATGCAGATAGTGATTTAACAGACTATTTAGCAAGGTCGGTATATAATTGTAAATAGTCTGTTAAATCACTATCTG
>JANPAP010000646.1:0-7833 GCA_031429975.1 Chitinophagaceae bacterium | reverse complement strand
GAAGAGTTCTGCCAGTACATGGGATTACAACAGGATACTGTTGTCCGGCAGTTACGATAAGCCGTAATGCTTACATTCGCCGACGCTATGATGCGGAGTTGCACTCACTATACTCAATATTTTTTCTTCTCTTGTTTGTGCAGGGTTTGCACTTAGTTTAGGTAATCTTATTGGCTATTTGTTGCCCAATCGGCTGAAACCCTTGATATATCAGGAACTTGTATCTTCTGTATCGGCAAATAACCAATTAAATATTAATTAAAAAATCAAACAGATTGGTATCAGAAGAAATCTGTAATTTTTTTCTTAATCGATACCTGCTGATTTCAACACCTCTAACTGATATATTTAAAAGTTGGGCAATTTCTTTGGTAGATAAATTCATTCGCAAATAGGCACATAATTTAAGTTCATTGCCTGTAATGGTTGGAAATTTTTCTTTAAGCGTAACCACAAAATCACTGTGTACTTTATCAAAATGCATAGTGAAGTTTTCCCATTCCTCATCCATATTTTCATCTTCATTCAACGTCTTGATCATTTTTTTTAATTCGGCAATTGCCTGCGGATTATCAATTTGCTTGACTACATGTAAAATTTCACTTTTTAATTTTGTAATCAGTTCTCCTTTTTTTACCAGGTGCATTGCTGAAGAAGCCAGTTCAGAATTTTTGAAATTGATTTCAGATTCCAGCTTTTCATTTTTTAATGCAATCAATTCGTTGTTGGTTTTGTTTCTTTCCAACTCGTGAATGTATAAAAGTTTTTCTTGTTCTTCTTCAAACCTTTTTCTTTGTAACCTAAATTTTTTCTTGAGAAATTTATAAGCGAATAGCAGGCATACACTGATTAATAGGATATAAAATAACCCTGCCCAAATAGTTTGATACCAGGGCGGTAATATCTTAAATGCATAACTGTTTATGGTGGATTCGTTGCCTAAATTATTTCTAACTTTAACTTCAAATGAAAATTTACCGGTAGGCAAATTGGTGTATTCCTTTTCGGTTCGTTTCGTCCAATCCGACCAATTGGTTTCGTAGCCCTTTAGCCGGTAACTGTATTCAAGATTTGAAAGGTAGCCAAAAATAGAAGATGAAAATTCGAAACGAATTGTTTTCCAGTTATGACTTATCTCGGGAATTTTATTTTGATCCTGTTCCTGATTTTCGTTTACGTTATTGTAATATCCGGCAAAAAGTAAACTGTCGTTCTTATCAATAATTCTAACTGTTCTGATATGCGCCTGAAATTCGGGTGTAGCAGTTTTGTACTTATCATAGTTGATATGAAAAAATCCTTTTTCGGCCCCTATGATGATATTGGATTTGTCGATGGGGTAAATAAATTCAAATCCACTCAGCATTTTATTTTTTAATTCGGGCAAATAAATTACGGTAGGTTCTTGTCCGCTAAAATCAATCACCCCTATGCTTTTTTCATGGATGAACCATATATTGCCGCTGGCATCTTCTTTTAAATACCGGATGCTTAGGTTGCCAATTATTTTTTTATAATACTCCGAAATTTCGAAAATATCTTTTTGGTAATTGTATTGATAAATACCTTTTTCGGAAGCAATTAACAGCTCGTTTTTAATTTTATAAACATGATTGTTTAAGGTTGAGGGCAAGCCGTTTTCATTTTTGTAATGATGGATATCGTAAGCATCGCCATTCTTTTTTTGAATTTTATACAAGCCATGGTATGGATGCGAAACCCAAATGTTTTCATATTTATCAATGGCAACAAATCTGGATGATTCAATAAAATCGGGTAAGGGTTTTAACCCTGCATATTGCCCATCTTTAAAATCAAATATTTCAAGTCCTTTGTAATTACCTGCTATAATTTGTGTTGAGTTATGGTCGCTTTTTATTTGATTGAAATTCCAGAATCCTGGTTTTTCAGAAAATTTTTGAGCAGAACTTTCATTTATTAAAAAGGCTCCTTCGTGTTTCCCCAAAAACAACTTGTTGTTGATGGATGCTAATCCCCAAGTTTGTCCTTTGCTATTGTTTACCAGTGAAAAATTGCCCTTGCTGAAGCTCAGGTCTTTCATAGCTTGCAATGCAACACTGTATAATCCATTGCTGGTGCCTGCGTACAATCGGTTGTTAAACACAACAGCCGTATAACCCGATTCGTTTTGAAATAAAGGGTTTATTTGTTTGATGGCATTATTATAAGTAATTAAGTCAATTCCATTGTCAAGCCCCAGCCACAGATTTTTTTGATTGTCTAAAAATATGCTTAGCACATTATTATTTTGAATGCCTTCCTTTCTGGAAAAACTTTGAATGATATTTCCTCTGGTATCGATGATATAAACGCCATTGCTGTTGGTTGCCAAAGCAATCCATTCATCTGTAACTTTAGTAGCTGCGTAAATTCTTTCGTTTTCAAAAAGTAAATTATTGGGGCTAGTAAGTTTGCTGATATTTGAATTAGTTAAAGAAAATAGGCCGTTTCGTAAAGTGGTTATCAAAAAACTGTCTTGCTGGGTTTTAAAAATTGCCGTTATCGGGTCATCTGTTGGTAAATCTCCTTTTACATTTATTTTATTAAATAGTCCATTGTCATAGGTCAGCAAGCCTGCTTTAAAGTCATGTACAAATAATTGGTTATTGCAAATTCCCATAAACGTCCATTCGGAAATGGATGGATAAACCGTTATTGACTGCTTATTTAGTTTTAATATTTTGTTAGAAGATCTGAAGAGAATTTCATTCTTATAAGAAACAATATCCCAAACATCTCCAAATGTCCTGTCATTATTCGGAATAAGCGCTACTAAAGAATGATATTGTAGTTTTCCATTAGCTGCAGGTTCAAAAAAACCAATTTCATCCTGGCCACCAACATATATTTTATTATCAAATCCTATTTCAACCGAGCGAACAATGGTTTTATTGGGTAAAGGGTACATATTCCAAAAGTTGCCATCAAAACTAATTAGCCCCTCATTATTAGCAATATAAATTAGTCCGTTTTTGTCCTGTTTAAAATCCCAGTTTTGTAAGCCTGCGTTATAAACTTGTTTTGAATAATTAATTATTTCGGGCAGGCCAATGCTGTTCTGACAAAACAGATTTAAAGGTAAAAGTGCAAGGATGAAAATTTTTTTCATTTATCGTTCGAAGTAGAAGGAGTGAAAGTAGTAAATATATGCTGATGTAGGATTGATGTATTATAAATTGGTTAAAATAAATGTTTTGTAAAATGTGATGTAGTAATGATGTGGTTAATTAATAGGATTTTGAATTGGGAATAAATAATTTTACCCCTTCTATTTTTTATTATTAAACCAAAACGATTGCTATGAAATTAAATATCACCTTAATGTGTGTTTTAGTTTTTTTTGCTTCTTTCCTTCAACAGTCAGTTGCTCAAAATGTTTCCATAACCGGAAATGTAAAAAACAAATCCACCGCCGAGCCATTAAACAGGGCCACGGTTTCTGTACAGGGAACTTCCACTTCAACGATTACCGATGATAAAGGAAATTTTTCCCTATCTGCTAAGTTGGGATCAACCCTTACCTTTTCTTATGCCGGAATGGCTCCTAAAAATTTCAAAGTAAATAAAGCAGGGGCTATCAATATAGCATTAGAGGAAACCACCCAGAGTTTAAATGAAGTGGTGGTAGTTGGATATGGTGTACAAAAAGTAACCAATGTATCCGGGGCTATTTCAACTGTAAAAGGTGCCGATATAGAAAAGCTGCGACCAGTAAGAGCAGAAGATGCCTTGCAGGGAAGAGCTTCGGGTGTTACGGTGGTTTCAACAGGTACACCGGGTGCTAAACCAACCGTATTAATAAGAGGTATTCCTTCTTATACCGGTACCGATCCATTGGTAATTGTTGATGGAGTGCTTCAGTCTTTAGATGACTTAAATTCCATCAATGCTGCAGATATCGAATCTATCAATGTATTGAAAGATGCAGCTACCACAGCTATTTATGGAGTTAAAGGTGGTAATGGTGTAATTGTAGTTACCACAAAAACAGGACGAAAAAATCAAGCTACTTCATTTACATATAGTAGTAACTATGGTAAGCAAGAGGTATTAAATACTATTGGTGTTTTAAATGCCAGCGAATATGCTGCAATCGTAAACGAAGGAAGCACTGTTTCTGGAGGTGCAGTATTATTTCCTGATTTATCAAAATTAGGAGTAGGAACTAACTGGCAAAATCAAATTTTTAAAAAGGCAACCATTCAATCTCATAACATTACAGCCAAAGGCGGAAGTGATAAAATGTCTTACTTTTTATCGGGTGGATATTTAGGGCAGGATGGAATTGTAGGTGGTGGCGATAAATCTTATTTCAACAGGGTAAATGGCACTGCCAACCTGATTTTTGATTTAAGCAACAAATTTAAATTTTTGGTAAATACTAGTTATACAAATATTAAAGGAGCCGGTGTACCTGAAAATTCTATCAACAGTGTAATATCAAATGCATTAAATTTTGATCCAACTTTAGGTATATTAAATACCCAGCCTAATTCCATTGGCAGGTATTCTACCAGTTCAAACATTCTTTCCGAAATTTATAATCCACTTACCCAATTGGATGATAGCCACAATCAATCGAACACTAATAAATTATATGGTAAGCTGGAGCTGCAATATGATGTGATTAAAAACTTAAAACTTACTTCTCGTTTTGGTTATACCAATGTAGATGTAGCAGGAAAAAGTTTTACTCCCTTATCTTATTATGGAGCAGGGCATATTAATTCAACCTTAAATGCAGATGGTTCTGCTAAAACAGGTGCACATAACAATGTGTCGGAATATAAAACCAATTACTATAATTATACGTTTGAAACATTCGGTAATTATAATTTTAAAATTAATAACGATCATAATTTTGAAACCGTACTTGGTTTTTCGATGGCTAAAATTACAGGCAATTCATTAAGTGGATCAAGGCAGGATGTGCCTTTCAATTCATGGGAGTTTGCTGACATATCTTCTGCCACTGGCACAGCAGCTAACACGGGTTTGGATGTTGGGTCTTATCAATATGAAAGAAGAAACCTGAGTTATTTTTCCAGAATAAATTATGATTATAAAGACAGATACCTTGCATCGTTTTCAGCAAGGCGGGATGGATCTTATGCCTTTGGATCGAATAATAAATTTGCAAATTTTTATGCAGGTTCCTTAGGTTGGGTAGTATCTAAAGAAAATTTCTTTAAGTCCAAATTTGTGGATTTTCTAAAAATAAGGGGTAGTTATGGTATTACCGGAAACGAAAATGTAAGCCCACAGTATCAGCGTATTTCAACCAGTATTTACAGTTATAATTTAGGTCAAAATGCTGGATATACTTTTGGTAACGATCCTACTTCAATTGGTGCAACCATTGCTTCTTTTAAAAACGAAAGTTTGGCTTGGGAAAAGCAGCAGCAGGTGAATGCTGGTTTCGATGTAAGGTTTCATAAAAATAAATTCAATTTCAGCTTCGATTATTTTCAAAAAAATATCAGTGGCTTGTTGTTTACACCCTCACCTTCCTTGTATTTAGGAACAGCAGCAGCACCTACTGCTAATATCGGCACAACCGAAACAAGTGGTTTCGAAATGAGTTTGGGTTACAGTAACAACATCAATAAAAATTTAAAATTCAGCAGCAATGTAAATTTTACAACTGCTAAAAACTTGGTAACCGAAACCAATAACGGGTTAATTACCGGTGGTGGTTATGGTATCCCTTATCAAAGTGTTACCAGATTTGAAAAAGGTTTTACACCCGGATATTTTTATGGATACAAAACAGATGGCTTGTTTCAAAACCAGGCTGATATTACAAAAGGAGCTACTCAATCTAATGCACAGCCCGGTGATATCCGTTTTGTGGATTTGAATGGCGATGGTAAAATTGATGGCAACGACCGCACAAAAATCGGTGATCCTTTTCCTGAATTTACAATGGGCTGGAGTATGTCGTTAGAATACAAAGGTTTTGATTTTAACAGTTTTGTGTACGCATCGGTAGGTAATGATATTTACAGGGCTTATGAAAGAAACCTTGCCATGACCAATAAATTCAGGGCTGTATTAGGCCGCTGGACGGGTGAGGGCACAACCAATAATGCCAACAATCCAAGATATACTTTTATTGATGCCAATAACAATACAAGGGCTAGCGACAGATATGTAGAAGATGGATCTTTTATAAAAATAAAAGACATTCAATTAGGGTATTCAATACCGGCAACGGCGCTTAAAAACAAAATGTTTAATAAAATCCGTTTGTATGCACAGGTAAAAAATGCATACACTTTTACAAAATATTCTGGGTACGATCCTGAGATTTCAGGAGGCATTTTCGACACAGGTATCGACCGAGGTGCATATCCTCAAGCCCGTTCTTATTCAGTTGGTATTGATTTAAAGTTTTAATCATCAAAAATTATTTTACATGAAAAATATAAAATTCATAATAAGCTTTGTCATCATCGGTTTGATGGCAGCCAGCTGCAAAAAATTTATCGATTATAATCCACATGAAGATTACCAGATAACTGCTGCAGATTATTTAAAAAGTTCGGACGATTATCAGAAAATGGTGATTGGTACCTACTCACCAATGCAATGGATGTGGGCCAATACAGTTATTGGCGATGTGGCTTCGGATAACAGTGTAGCTGGCGGCGAAAATGCAACCGACCAATTAGGTTTTCAGCAAATAGACGATTACCAAATGGTAGCCAACAACAGTTATTTAACCGAGGCTTGGAAAGCCTGTTACGAAGGTATTAACAGGGCTAACTACCTGCACGAAAATAAAACCAAATTAGAGTTTACCGGCAAAGATGCATTGTATGGTGAAGTATATTTTTTAAGAGCTTATTATTATTTTGAGCTGGTTAAAATGTTTGGCGATGTACCACTTTTTACAGAAAGAAGATTAGGTATTTCTGATTCAAAAACAATTCCACGTTCGGCAAAAGCAGAAGTGTACAAACAAATTGAAATAGATTTAAATAATGCCATTTCTGTTTTACCAATCACAAATATTCAAAAAGGGCGTATTACAAAATATGCCGCACAAGCTTTACTGGGTAAGGTTTTAATGTATCAAAATAAATTTGATGCTGCAGCAACGATGCTCGAAAATGTTGTGAACGGGCCTTTTAGTTTGGTAACAAATTTTGGCGATATTTTTTTACAGGCAGGCGAAAATGGTACTGAATCTGTTTTCGAAATTCAATATTCAAATGCCAGTCCGTTTTACGATTGGTCAAATCCCGGAAGAGGTCAGGGTAATTTAGCTGTACAGGTTTGTGGCATTAGAAACCTTACTGGTAACAGTCCGTACGGGCAAGGTTGGAGTACCAATTTGCCAACAACAAATTTGGCAAATGCATTTGCCAGCGGCGATAAAAGAAAAGATGTAACGGTTTTAAATATTGAAGCATATAAAAATGCAAACCCTGCTTTAGGAATTACCTATTTGGTAGCGCCTTATAAAAACACAGGATTGTACAATCAAAAATACTTGCCTCGTAAAGGAGAAACTTCTGGTCAGGTAGAATTGAATTATCTGAACAATTTCAGAACCATTCGTTATGCGGATGTTTTATTAATGGCTGCCGAAGCCAATAACAGGGCCACTACTCCAAACGATGGTAAAGCACAAACGTATTTAAACAGAGTTCGTCAAAGAGCATTTGGAGATATGTTACACAATATTACGGTTGGCGGATCGGCATTAAAACAAGTCATCTGGGATGAACGCCGTTTAGAGTTGGCAATGGAAGGTGATCGCTTTTTTGATTTGGTAAGA
Organism: Chitinophagaceae bacterium; assembly: GCA_031429975.1. GTDB lineage: Bacteria > Bacteroidota > Bacteroidia > Chitinophagales > Chitinophagaceae > Ferruginibacter. Next base: position 26 of record JANPAP010000646.1, on the reverse strand, counting down.
ACCGGTCAGGCCGTATCAAAAATCAC
>JANPAP010000645.1:0-2155 GCA_031429975.1 Chitinophagaceae bacterium | reverse complement strand
ATAGGATCCAATGGTGCCAGTGAAACCTATGTGGCCAGCAAAGTAAAAACCTGCGAAGAAATTGGTTTCAAAAGTTCTCTTATCCGTTTTAACGAAAATGTAGATGAAGCCACATTAATACAAACAATTGAACAATTAAATGAAGACAAAACGGTAGATGGCATTCTGATACAATTACCCTTACCAAAACAGATAAATGAAGAAAAAATTATCCAGCTCATTCATCCGGATAAAGATGTAGATGGATTTCATCCCATGAGTATCGGCAGGCTGGTACAGGGTTCCCCAACATTTATACCAGCTACTCCTTATGGCATTTTATTGATGCTGGAACATTATAAGATTGAAACCAAGGGCAAACATGCAGTAATCATCGGCCGCAGTAATATTGTTGGCAGGCCCATGAGTATTTTATTGAGCAGAAATGCATCTCCCGGAAATTGCACCGTAACGTTATGCCACAGTCATACGCATAATTTAAAAGAGATTTGTTTACAGGCCGACATTATTGTTGCAGCTTTGGGTAAGCCCGGTTTCTTAAAAGCCGATATGATAAAAGAAAATGCGGTAGTAATTGATGTTGGTATTACCCGGGTTGCTGATGCCAGTAAAAAAAGCGGCTTTGCCATAAAAGGCGATGTTGATTTTGAAACAGTGGCACCCAAATGCAGTTACATAACACCGGTACCCGGTGGTGTAGGTTTAATGACGATTGGCGCTTTGATGATGAACACCTATAATGCTTGCCTGCAAAGAAACGCTTAACCAAAAATTTAAAAAAGCGATTAAAAATAATTGCTGAAAAATATTACAATGAATAATCCTGATACGATACAAACACAATTGCTTCCGGTAGTGGAACATTTTTATACCCTGCAGGGCGAAGGCTTTCACCAGGGCAGGGCCGCCTATTTTGTAAGACTTGGAGGCTGCGATGTGGGCTGTGTTTGGTGCGATGTAAAAGAAAGTTGGGATGCTTCGGCTCATCCAAAAATGAGTATTGATGAAATCATACAGTCAATAAAAAACAATGGCGGCAGAAAGGGAACGCTGGTTGTAATTACCGGTGGAGAACCGTTAATGCATGATCTTACCCAATTAACTGCTGCACTGAAAGCCAACGAATTTGAAACAAATATTGAAACCTCCGGTGCACATCCGTTATCCGGAACTTGGGACTGGATTTGCCTTTCGCCAAAAAAATTTAAAGCACCCCTGAATGAGGTTGTGCCTTTTGCCAACGAATTAAAAGTGGTGGTATTTAATCAATCCGATTTTTTATGGGCCGAAAAATATGCAGCACTGGTGGCACCTCAATGCAAATTATATTTACAACCCGAATGGGACAAAGCAGCCATTGTAACACCCTTAATTATCGAATACATTAAACAACATCCGCAATGGGAACTGTCCCTTCAAATTCATAAATACATCAACGTACCATAATCCGTTTTTTTCAACTTTATTTTAAGAAAGAATTTTGTTTTTTTGTTTCTACCTTCATTTCACAATGGTCAATATAAAAAAAACAAGCTTGCTTTCAATACAAAAAACACTGCTGTTGGTTTGCTTTGTATTGCAAGCGCTTTTTTCAAAAGCACAATGGTACGATCCGGAAAAAGTAAATGCAAAAGCAGCCGATATTTACGCCCAGGCTTACGATGCAGCTCGTGATGGAGCCTACAATCTGGCCATTGCAACAATCAACAAAGCATTATTAATTGAACCAAAATTTGTTGATGCCTACTTGTCCCGTGCAGGAATTTATGCCAACTTAAAAAAATACGATTCTTCGGTAATAGATTTTGAAAAAGGCATTGCATTGGATTCCGTTTATTCATCCACTTATTTTTTGCCCTATTCCATTTCGCTGGCAGGCACCGGACAATTTCAAAAAGCATTGGAGGCAATAAATATTTTTTTACAAAACAAAACCCTTAATCAGCAAAGTATCCGTGCAGGAAATTATCGCAAACAAGTTTATGAATTTGCATTGTTTTATGAAAAAAAAAACCCAAATAATAATTATGTTTTTACACCGGTAAATTTAAGCGACAGTGTCAACTCAATTCATCCCGAATATTATCCTTCCATTACTATTGATGGAAAAAAATTAATTTTTACAAGGCGGGTTGACAGGGATGAAGATTTTTAT
>JANPAP010000644.1:0-2693 GCA_031429975.1 Chitinophagaceae bacterium | reverse complement strand
GGGTTTTCCGGTAATCAGTAAAATGGTAGGCCGGCTAAAAGATGTAGTAGTAGATATGGAAAACAATGTGTTGCATGCGTCTTTTTTTGGCATTGTTTTTTCAAAAGATGATTTTATAAAGCAGTTTCAGATAATATTTGATAATACTAGTATTGAAGTAAATATTCATAGCAATAAAGATGAAAATTATTTTAGTGAAAAATATTTGCCGCTACTTCGCAAGCATTCTAAATTTGAAAATTATATCCTAACCATGAATTCACCATTTGTTGATGCATCCAACAGCAAGCATAAAGAGGTTGTAGACAATAGAAAAATTGCTTGAATTATATACTGGCAACAGTTTTCATTTTATCAATGCTGCAGCAAATTTTTGTAGATGCTTATTCTTTTAAAAATGAAAATATTTATAAAGGAATAAGATAAATAAGGGTTTACAAATTATTCCCCTTACATTTGCAGCGTGATAATAGCTCAATGAGCAGTCCATTTTTAGATAGATTCAATTTTTTACTTCTCCAACGTATTAGTTTTCTCTTCTTAAAAGTTACTCTTTAGTTACCGTCACAGGTATTTTATTTTTTTTATTTAATAATTTTTAAGATTATGAACATTTATGTTTCAAATTTAAGTTTCAACACACATGATGATGAGCTTAACGAAATTTTTTCAGCGTATGGTACAGTAGCTTCTGCTAAAGTAATTATGGACAGAGAATCAGGCCGCTCTCGTGGTTTTGGTTTTGTAGAAATGCCAAATGAAGACGAAGGAAAAGAAGCTATGGCTGCTTTAAACAACAAAGAAGTTGAAGGAAGACCAATGTCTGTTTCTGTTGCAAAAGAAAGAGAAGAAAGAACTGGCGGCGGAAGTCGTGGTGGATATTCAAACAACCGCGGTGGCGGTGGTGGTGGATATTCAAACAACCGCGGTGGCGGCGGTGGTGGTAGCAGATGGTAATTCCAAACTGATATACTATTAAAAAAAGCGCTCATTTATTGAGCGCTTTTTTATTTTAAAAAATCATTTCATACTTGCCGTGTTCAATCTTCCTCATAAAATTTTACTTTATTTTCAACTAAAAATTCTTTGATAATATCCGAGTGGATGCACTGCCCCAAGTGAATAAAAGAATAATCAGAAATTGTTTTTAATTGGTTGTTAACGGTAATTTCTTTTTCCTCAATATCAAAACCAAGATGCAGGTGTTTGGTTGAAAACTGCATACCGCAAACAATGCCTTCTTTATTAAAAAGTGGCCCACCGCTCTGGCCTTTTAATCCCGGGGTACTTAATTCAATGCCATATAATTTATTGTCTTCTGCTAAAAATCGGGTAACCATCCCTTCAATAGGAAATCTTGGAGAACCAACAATTCCATTCGAATTCCATTCGATATCATCAGCCGTTTCATTGTAATTAAAATTGGTAAATTCAGGGAAAGGGAAGCCCAGCCTACATAAGAACTCGCCTTGGTAAATTTGTGCCGGGCCTTTTTTAAATTGAGCAAAATCTTTATAGTGTAATTTAGTAAAGCCATTTAGTTTTAAAATTGCCAGATCATAAGCAGGATGCAGTAGCCAAGTAAAACCCGACATAGTATCAACACAATCTAAAAAAGTATTTTTTATCTGTATAACCGATTCGCTGTTGAGTTTGTACTTTAACTCAAGCCCTTTTAAATTCTTTTTATAATTATGATCTTTAGTTAAGCGGTCTCGCTCTTGTTTAAATTTTGCATAATTGATATTTATATGATCGGATGATGCCAGTAACTCAACCACATGTTTACAGGTAATTGCATAGCCTTCTTCATTTACAAAAAAAAATGTTGCGGCACCGGGTATTATTTTTTTGCCTCCATACGTTCTGATAATAGTATGAACAGGACGGGTAAAATGGGCAACTTTTTCTATGGCTTCTTTAAACATTATTTTTATTTTTTTTGATGAAAGCTTTAAATTTATTTCAACCCTTTTCGCATGGCAATCATGTGCCGCATAAATCCGGTTTTTTCGTAGGCTTTAATTGCAGAGTTGTTTTGATAATACACATCCAGCCTCAGTTCGAAAATGTTTTTGGATGCACTCCAATTGGAAAGTGCATCTATAATTTTTTGGTTTACACCCTTGCCCCGGTGTTCAGGTACAACATACATAAAACCCAGGTAAGCATGCTGAGGGTGTTTTAAATAAGGCTTGGCATCTTCAATTCTTGCATAGCCGCTGCCAATAATTTTATTCTGTAATTCGGCAACCAGTAATTCAACTTCAGGGGTTGCAATCATTTGTTCGATATCGTAATAATGTATTGGAGAGTCGCCCAAAGTACTGTCGAATGGGCGTTCTGCAGCAATTACGCCTTGCTCAAATGCAAGTAAAATATCCAGATCATTTATGGTTGCTTTTCTAATGAGGAGATTTTTCATTATTATTTTAATCTGAATATTTTCATCAAAAGTAAATTATCTTTTGCTGACAAAGCTGTTTGAATAAAAATGCAAACCGGCTGCCTGCTGTTTGAATCAGAATAATTAATTAATCTGTATTGGCAATTGTTTTATCCTTTAAAATCAATTCTCCTTTTACCAACCAGGATAATCTAAAAGAAAAAAGTGCCAGCCACTCAAAGCAAAATACCGGCAAAAATTGTTTGATGCTTTTTTCAAAACCCGGTACAAAACTTAAAAGAAGAAT
>JANPAP010000643.1:0-2515 GCA_031429975.1 Chitinophagaceae bacterium | reverse complement strand
GTGATGGAAAAATATTAATTTTTATTTTTAAACTTATTTAAACATGCGCAATGCTAAACTGGCTAAAAAAATTTAGAAACAACCATCGATTGATTTACATTTTTGTCACCAACCTGGCAGGCTATTTTTGTTTCGAACTTTTTTTAATGTGGATTGGAGTAATTGACAATTCTGCCAGTTTAATAAAGACATTGTTATTTGCCTGTTGCATGGCATTCTTTTTAACTTTAGGATATAGTTTGGTTTTGGATAAAGATCTTATTACAAAAAACAAATCAAACAAAAATGAATCCTGATCAACTTTTACCGCAACATGTTTTAGAAATAAAAGATGCCAATCAATTGCAGGAGCCTGTATTTTATTCAAGGCTTTGCGATTATATTAACCAATTGATTGTTGAAAATTTTAATGAATTGATCCGGTTGCTTTACCGCATAGATGTGAGTGAACCCAAATTAAAACTCTTGTTGCAAGAGCATCCAAAAGAAGATGCCGGAAAAATTATTGCTACACTCATTATAGAAAGACAGTTGGAAAAAATAAAATCACGCCAGCAATTCAAGCAACCCAAAACTGATTTTGATGAAGAAGAAAAATGGTAAGGATTTATTGTTCCTGTAATTTTTTTGATGGCATTTTTTTTATAAACATCTGCGCCTTTACTTTTTCATCGTCCACTTTTTCTTTGTTTTTATCGAACATGGTTCTAAAAACCAAATCCCATAAAGTAGAGCTTACACCAAAACCTTTTTCCTGTTCTTTATAATGATGCAGGTGATGATTGCGCCACAAGGCTTTCATCCATTTAAATGGCGGGTTCCAGGCATGAATGGCATAATGCATGGTTCCGTACAACAAGTATCCCAATAAAAATCCAGGAAAAAAAACCAGCACATATTCCTGCAACTCCAACAGCCATCCTGCAAAAAACATCAAACCAAACACTATGGATGAAATGATGAGGCTGGGAACCGGCGGCATAAACAAGCGCTCTCTGTCTCGTGGATATTCGTGATGGTTGCCATGGATGAGGTAAACTATTTTTTTTTCTTTCTCAGTTTTTGCAGCAAAATGAAATGCATAGCGGTGAATAAGATATTCAAACAACGACCAGGAAAACATTCCGCCAAAAAATATAAAAACAACTGAAGCGGTTTCGAATAAACCCGAACTTTTATACAGCATAAAAATTATTACCGGCAGGTACAATCCCCATATCAGTAACGGATGCGATTTGCTCAACAATTCCAGATACCGGTTTTTAAATAACCGGGCCTGCCCTTTGTTATGTATTTTATCAAACTTCATTATTAATTCAAATTTAAATAATATAAAACGAAAAGCATAAGACTTCAAAACCATTGGTCCATTTTTAAAGCTTATTTTTGAATCAGTTTTTTACAAAAAAATAACATCAAAATGAAACTAGTAACTTATTTAAAAGATGGTCACGATCAACTTGCATTGCTTATTGATGGCCGGTTATACGATACCGACAGTTTGCACAGCGACCTGCCCATTAGCATGGCCATGTTTTTAAATTATTGGGAAGATGTGTACCCGCTGGCGCTTGCTGCAGAAAGAAATATTAAAGATGGATTTGGAAGAATGCCTTCTTCTGTTGCGATGGATGGTTTGGATATTCTTGCACCGGTACCGCATCCCACAAGTTGCCGGGATGCGTATGCATTTCGCCAGCATGTGGCTGCTGCCCGACGCAACAGAAAAGTAGATATGATTCCGGAATATGACCAGTACCCCATTTTTTATTTTACCAATCACAACAGCATTCAGGGGCCTGGCAAAATTCTTTGCATGCCCGATCATTTTGAAAAACTGGATTTTGAACTGGAAGCTGCCATCGTTATTTGTAAACCCGGAAGAAATATTCCTGCTGCTGAAGCGGATGAATATATTGCTGGATTGATGATCATGAATGATATGAGTGCAAGACGTTTGCAGATGGAAGAAATGTTATTAAACCTTGGACCTGCAAAAGGAAAAGATTTTGCAACGGTTATCGGGCCCATGCTGGTTACGCTGGATGAGTTGGAACAATATGAAGTGCCCTGCAAAGAAAACCATACCGGCAAAGCCTGGAACCTTGGTATGAAATGTTGGGTAAACGGCTTGCAGTTAAGTTTAGGAAATATGAGTGATATGGACTGGACTTTTGCCGAAATTATTGAGCGTTGCAGTTACGGTGTAAACCTGATGCCGGGTGATGTGATTGGTAGCGGTACAGTAGGTACTGGTTGCCTGTTGGAATTAAATGGAACCGGGCTTTTAAACAACCCTGAGTTTGTACCACAATGGTTAAAAGAAGGCGATGTGGTAGAAATGGAAATTGATGGATTGGGTTTATTATCCAATACAATTGTAAAAGATGAAAGTGATTTTTCGATATTAGCTTTGAAGAAAGTTACGGGTTAAATTAGTTACTGGTTTATTGTTTGTTAATTTATTTATTCATTTTGTTTTAAATAATTTTTATGGCAACAGTAAATTCCTTTG
>JANPAP010000642.1:0-6843 GCA_031429975.1 Chitinophagaceae bacterium | reverse complement strand
CCGGGAAAATACAAGTGGGTAGAAAATATTAGTTTAAGGGATGTATTGCTTTCTGCTGGCGGCTTTACCGAAGATGGCGATAATAAAAATATTGAAATTGCCCGCCGCATTAATAATGTGAATTTAAATAAACTCAATCATTTACAAACAGAAATTATTACTGTTGATTTGTCGGACAGCTCTGTGATAAAAGATGTGCCGCTTCAGCCATTTGATGTGATCAATATCAGGCAAAAATCGGGCTATACCAGCCAGCGTACGGTGTATGTAGAAGGGATGGTGATTAATCCCGGCAGGTACACTTTAAAAATGAGTGATGACCGGATCAGCGATATTTTAAAAAGAGCCGGCGGTTTTCGTGCCAATGCCGATACTACGGCTTTGGTTATTAAAAGGCTTTCTAAAAAAACGTTAACGTTAGATGAAAGAGAAAAAGTGTTTTCAAAATTACTCAATATCAATTCGGATAGTATTAATACCACCGATCGGATCCGAAATGAAATTTATAAAGACTATGATAGAATCAGCATCGACTTAAACCTGGCTTTGCATGAAAACAAAGAGTCGGAAAACATGTTGCTGGAAGATGGCGATGTATTATCCATTGAGCAAAACAGTAGCCTGGTAAAGGTTAGCGGCGAAGTGTATTACCCCACCATTGTACCATTTAAGGAAGGGGAGAACTTAAAATACTATATTCAAAAATCGGGTAGCTATACCGAAGTGGCCCGTAAATCAGGCGTGCTGGTAATTTACCCCGATGGTAAGGCAAAAAAAGTAAAGCGCTTTTTATTCTTTAACAGCTATCCAGAAGTAGTATCAAGGTCGGAGATTTTTGTTCCCCAGAAATCGGATAAAAACAGATCAAGGATATCTTTAGGCGAATGGTCGGTGGTGTTGTCATCATTGGCAATTTTAGCCAATGTAATTATCAATCTCAGAAAATAATTTTGTAAGAGAATTAATGAAACAATGGCAGAGCCTACAATAATAAATACCGACACAGCAACTGTTGAAAACAGGAAGCAGCTCAATTTTCAATTTATAAAACTATGTTTTAAAAAATGGTGGTTATTTGCCATTGTTGGATTTATTGCCGGCATTGCTGGAATTTATTATGCTTACTTACAAAAACCATTGTATGAAAGTAAATTAACTTTTTCGTTAGATGCAGGATCTGGAGAAGGAAGTTTATCAAGTGCTATGAACTTGGCAGCGCAATTCGGTTTAGGTTTTGGAAGTGGCCAAAATATGTTTGATGGTGATAATATTCTGGAAATAATGAAGAGCCGCCGGATGGTTGAATCGGTATTGCTTTCGGTAGATACATTTAATAATAAGCCAACTACACTGATTGATTATTATCTTGAAATTTCGGGGTTAAAAAAATCGATGAGTAAAACCGAGGCGTATAAAAATGTACAGTATCCTCCCGGATCTGTAAAGAATACCTTGTCCTATTTGCAGGATAGTGTATTGTATAATGTATACCAGGGATTCACAAAAGAATATCTGATTGCTGCAAGGCCGGATAAAAAATTAAGTATTTACGAGGTAAGGGTAGTAAGTCTGGATGAAAAATTTTCAAAAATATTTACAGATAAAATTGTAGAAACTACCAGCCTTTATTATACAGAAATTACCAGTAAAAAAGACAAGGAAACGCTTGAGATATTGGAACAACGGGTTGTATCTTTAAAAGGAAATGTTGGCAGCAGTATTGAAACCCGTGCCAGTAGCCAGGATGCCAATATCAATCCTGCATTTGCAGCTGCACAATCTCCTTTACTGAAAGAGCAATATAATATGCAGGCTTATGGAGAAGCGTATAAAGAAATGTTTAAAACATTGGAAATGGCCAGGTACCAATATTTAAAAAAGATTCCATTGCTGCAGGTGATCGATCATGCCGATTACCCTATGAAAAGAGTAAAGCCTGGAAAATTAAAAACCGGCATCCTATTTTCAATTTTTTCTGTTTTATTAACGATGTTGTATTTATGGACTGCTGGTTTATATAAAAAAGGTGCTTTTAAATAAACGGTTAAAAGTTTTTTTAGAAAACAATCTGGATTTTTCAACTGTTGCAATCATTCATCTTATCTAATTAAATTCCTACATGGATTTATTTTCCCGGTTTAGAAAGGATTATATAAATTATTTGATAAGCATTATTGTTCCTACAATTATCACGGCTGTTTCTATTCCATTATTTAAACAACTGCTTGGCTCAAAAGGGTATGGTAATTTCTCCATCACATTCAATACGGTTTTGCTTTGTACGGCCACACTAACCGGTTGGGTATCGCAAAGTGTGATCCGATTTATGCCTGCAAGTAATAATAAAAGTTCCTTTGTTCAGCAATCGGTTATTCTCTCAGCAATTACACAGGCAATATTTTTTGTTCCAGTATTTTTAATTGTGTGGTATCTGAAAGCAGATGTGTTGATGGCTTTGTTTTTTTCAATAACACTTTTTGTAACGTCTTTGCAATTCTCAGTGTTGGCCATTAGCCAAACGGTATTCCTTTCTAAAAAAAGTATTTTTTCCGAATTGATCCGTACGGTCAGTTATATTACGGTGGCCTTAATTTTATTGAAGTACAGCAACCTTCATTATATGTATGCGTTGTTTATTTCCATTATCCTGTCGTACTTGTTATCGTTTTTATACCTCCGGAATCAAATTCAAAAACTGTTACAATCCGAGGCGGAAAATAATGCAGAAGCAGAATTGCTACAACCACTTTTTAAAAAGTTTATTGCTTATGGAGGGCCACTATCCCTGTGGTTTGTATTTGCCTACCTGATTACTTTAACTGATAAGTATTTTATTTTGCAGATGGCTGGTGCCGAAGTGCAAGGCAATTACCAGGCGATGTTTGATTTATTATACAAGAGTATTTCAGTAATTGTATCGCCGGTAATCATATCGATGTTTCCATTGCTTACAACAGCTTATCAAAAAGGAGAAACTGAAAAAATTAAACAACTGCTTTTTACCATTTTGGGGTTTGAGCTATTGGGTATGTTGCTGGCCTGTGGGGGGTATTGGTGGTTTGGGGCCGATATATTGTTTCACATAATTAAAATCCCTGTTACCTTTCAATATAAATTAATGGGTCTTGTAGTTATTGCCGGTACCTTCATGTGGTTGATGGCAATGGTGGTACATAAACGATACGAGTTAAGGTTAAAGAGTAACTTTTTGCTGCTGATGATTATCATTGCATTCGCTTCGCAATTGCTGTTGTATGTTTTTTGTAGCGGCAGTAAAAACATTTTGTTATATCCAATCGGATATGCATTGTCATCGGTTGTATACTTGTTTTTAGTTTCTGTAAGTTTCATTTACAGTAAATCAAAATTTACCCTGAGTAATAAATAACCTTCAACATAAATTACAATAGATTTACAAACTGAAAAAAACGTTTATTGCCACAGTATATAAATATATTAACCGAACTGATTTTTATCCTGCTGCATTTTTTTGTTTGCCTGGTTAGTTGGCAGGCATTGGATAAAAAGATTTTTCATCCGGCCGTTTTGTTTTCAATAACCTGGTTGGGCATTGTGATGCTTCATTTTGTTTTTAAGTTTACGATATTAAATCAACTCGATGCAATTGGTATCAATACCTACCTTATTTTTTTAATTGGCAATATTTGTTTCAGTATTGCTGCGGTACTGGTCGATCGATCGGTTAAAATAAAAAATGCTGGAGTGGATGTAATTCAGCAAAACAATTTCCAATTCAACATTAGCTTCCGTATCATATTGGTGGCATTGATTTTAATCGGGCTCCCGTTTTATATCCAGGCGGCATTCCAGATTTTTCTGGCTTCAAAAGCCGAAGATTTTTTTTCGGGCCTGCGGTATGAATTAAGTTATGGCGATGCCGATATCGGCCCGTTGAAATACCTGATGCCATTGGCTTTTGTGGTGTATGCTGTTTGCTTGTACGAGTTTCATAAACAAAAAAATGCTGCCAACTGGGTCATGTTGATTGCTTCATTTTTATCTATTGTAACCTATTCGGTTTTTGCCACCGGCCGTACTTATTTTTTTATCATCCTGTCTATTTATATCGGTATCAGTTTTTTTGTAAACGCTACATTCAGCATAAAAAAATACCTGGCTCTGTTGGGGTTTTTTCTGCTTTTTTTTATGGCAGTAGGAATCATTTATGGTAAGGGGGGTAATACAGAAGACAGCTTTAGCGATAATATAAAAGGAGCTTCCGAAAATGTGGGTATTTATTTGGTAACCTCCTTAAATGCATTGGATATTGAAACCAATCAAAACAACGTGGTAAGTACCGATGGAGATAATACTTTACGGTTTTTTATAAAAATCGGGATGAGCTTAAATTTATTGAGCAATCGAAAAATTACCGACCTGAAACAAGAGTTTGTATTTGTGCCGTATCCTACCAATGTATATACTTTTTACAGCCCCTATATTCGTGATTTTGGAAAACTGTATGCATGGATTATGCTTGCTTTGTTTAGCGTGTTACACACCTGGCTATTTATAAAGGCTTCTGCAACCAAACAAGTTCGCTTTATATTTTATTATGCCTTTTTATTGTTTCCATTATTATTGAGTTTTTTTGGCGATCAATACCTTTCCTTATTTTCATTCTGGATTCAGATGCTGGTAATTACCGAAATGATTTTGCTCAGCAATAAATTATTTGAAATTAAAAAATGGTAGACATTGTAATTGTAAACTGGAACAGCGGACACTATTTAAAAAAATGTGTTGATTCAGTTTTTGCTGCAAACAATAAACAGGCAGTTCAATCTGTCATCATCATCGATAATAATTCGCAAGACGATTCTTTGAAAAATATCAGCGCATCCACTAAAATTAAACAGGTTGTAAATGCAGATAATGCCGGTTTTGCAAAAGCCTGTAACCAGGGTTTTAAATTATGTACTGCCGAGTTTGTATTGTTGCTGAATCCGGATGCACAGTTACAGGCTGATACCTTGAATCAATGCATCGCATTCATGAAACAAAGAACCGATATCGATATTATGGGTGCAGCCTTGTTGGATGATGAAGGTAAACTGGCTCCAAGTTGTTCCAGATTCCCATCAGCAATTCGGGTGTATTTTGATGCATGTGGGTTGTCTAAAATTGCGCCAAAATTATTTACCCCTGCAACCATCATGACGGATTGGGATCACAGCGAAAGCCGCTTTGTAGACCAAGTGATGGGCGCATTCATGTTTATGCGTACCAATATTTTTGATAAGGCAGGATATTTTGACGAACGTTTTTTTGTATACTTTGAAGAAGTAGATTTTTGCAAAAGGGTTACCGCCTTAGGTGGAAAAATATTTTTCAACAGGGCGATAGAAGCCATTCATTCTGGTGAAGGAACTACCAAATCGGTAAAAGCTTTCCGTTTGTTTTTAAGTTTAAGAAGCCGGTTGTTATTTGCCAAAAAACACTTTTCTGTTTTAGGCTATGCCTTGGTGTGGGTAAGTACTTTTTTTATTGAGCCAATTAGCCGGTTCTGTTTTTTATTACTGAAAGGAGATATAAAAGGGGTAAAAGAAACCGCAAAAGGGTTTGGGTACCTGATTAAAAACAAAGGAGGATATTAAAGTTTCCGGGCCAACAAATAATGATCGGTAGGGCTGCTGTATTGCATCAATACTTCCATCTTACTATATTCCATTAAATCTTTTAATACAGTTGCACTAAATACATGATGATGCATACAGCGGTTATCAAAATTATTTTTGCAGCGCTCATTAAATTTACTGAAAGGTCGGGCTTGCGGATCTCTTGTCAAATCATGTAATTCAAGAATTTCTTCCAAGTGTGTCAAATCTCTTTCATCCATCTTGCTTTCATAATCCTGTATAATATGATGGGTTGTTGTATCTGGCCTTTTATGATCGAAGTTGGCTTTTTTGTTTGGTAATATTAATAACAGATTGCCGCCGGTTTTTATAATTCGTTTCCATTCGTTGAGGGCTAATAATGGGTTGGCAATATGCTCCAGATTATTGCAACTGATTACAAAATCATATTGCTCATTTTTTATTGTTGGTAAATGGGTGCCTTCAGCAATAAACTGGTAGCCGGTTTTATGTTGATACTTGAAAAAGTTGCCTTCAGCAATGGATCCTTCCCAAACAGTAGATGCACTAAAGTTTACACCGTCTAATGATTGTATGCAAGTATATAATGGCAGAAATCCTTGGTCGTTAAAAAGCGCACTGGGTCCTCCAATTTCAACACCCGATTTATTTATAAAATATTGCTGCCAGTTTTTTAATCCGAGTATTTTTTTACCAAAAACTCTGCAATACAATTTCCAGGCAATGATTCGTGGCGGAAAACTCGTTAAAAATATTTTGAGGGATTGAAACATGGTAGTTTAAAATAATCGGCACAAATATAGGAAGCCAAAAATCAATAACTACCCAACAGTAATTAATTGTTCATCCTGTTTTACCTGTCAATTAGTTTTTACAAATCGAACGCCTTCTGTTTTATCTTGAAATTGGTTGTTGTTAAAATGAATTTCTTTCAACATCTTTTCGGGCAAGGCCACAAAGGCACCCAAAAAAACGCCTTTATTTTTTGCTAACTTGTTTGATGAAAGCCTCAAAGCAGTTCTTGTAAAACGGTTATTTTCAAAGTTGATGTTTTTTATACCGGGGGCATTTTTAATATTGGGGCTATAGGTATCTGTAATGATAATATAGCCGCCAACTGCTTTAGGGTCGTCGTTGTTTTTAAAATCGACAAAGTTGTTATTGCTCACCGTCACGTTTTCCATACCCCATTTGCTGCCCTGAAAAACCAAACCACCGTAAT
>JANPAP010000641.1:0-2745 GCA_031429975.1 Chitinophagaceae bacterium | reverse complement strand
AAAATTCCTATTGATATTTCGCTGATAAAAAATACTAACCCGGTAAGCATATAATTGCCGGATACCCTTTGAGCAATGTCATTAAAATATCCGCCGGCATATTTGTTGATTAAGATATTAATAACAACTACCAGCAATAATGCAAAGATTGTCCAGCATATTTTTTGGATAATATATTTTTTTAAAAATGACTTGTCTGTGTTATTGCTTTTATTTTTTTTCGCCTCTTTCAATTTATCAGTTTGAAATTTTAATTTACTTATTTCAGGTTGATAATTAATTTGTATAAATGTTCTGCATCTTCCTTTCTGCATAACTCTGTGCCGTGATTCATAGTAGCAGCCGTGCCACATGCCACACCGTACTGAACCGCCTCAGTCAAACTTTTATTTCTGGATAAACTCAACGCTATACCGGCTACCATACTATCACCTGCGCCCACTGTGCTTTTTCTTTTTACGGCAGGTGGCATTATTTGCAGCGCCAGTTCTTTTGTAACCAGCATGGCTCCCGCAGGCCCCATTGAAACTACCACCACTTCACAATTTCCTTTTCCAATCACTTCTCTTGCTGCATCATCTACCAATTCAATATTCAATTCTTCTTTTCCCAGCAGCGAACTCAATTCGCCCAGGTTGGGTTTTATTAAATAAACTCCTGCCTGCACTGCCTGCTTCAATGCTTCGCCTGAAGTATCAACAATCAATCTTGCCTTTTTCTTCCGGGCAATGAATGCTATCCTTGCAAAAATATCTGTGGGTATTCCCGGTGGTAAACTGCCACTGGCAACAATGTATTCCACATCCTTAATTTTTTCAATGCTTTTTAAACAGGCCTGCCATTCGGGTTCACTTATTGTTGGCCCCGGCATACCAAAACGGTATTGCTGATTGGAAGCGGTTTCCAATACAACCAGGTTTTCCCTTGTATTTTCTTTTGTTTCTGTTACGATAGATTCAACCAACTCATCAGTGAGCAATTGGGTAAATGTTTTTCCGCTATAACCTCCGGCTAAATAAACCGCAACAGCTTCTCCGCCCAATTTTTTAATGGCTCTTGCTACATTAATACCGCCGCCGCCCGGTTCATAAACAGGCAATGCACAGTTTAATTTCTTTTCAGCAATTAATACCGGTACGGATGTGCTTTTATCAATGGCTGGATTAAATGTTACTGTTATAATTTCGGGCATGTTGTTTAAATTAATTTTTTGTAATTCATTCAATGGTTCATCATGCAGGTACTTTATGAACTAACTTTTTTATTTTCAACTTTCCCCAGGGCATGGGTACGTAGTCTTTATTATCTTCTTCCTTACACATTAATTCATTATCTGAATTTTTATGCTGTGCCCAGCAATCAATATTATAAAATGTAGTATCAGCAATATTAGTTAAGGCTTCATGGGTGGCAAATGCCTGGTGTGGCGTGATGATTACATTGGGATGGCTCATCAGCTTTTTCAGCATCTCATCAGTAATTTTATGTTTGGAATAATCGTAAAAGAAAATGCCTTTTTCCTTTTCATACACATCCAATCCCAGGTAGCCAATTTTACCGTTCTCCAGCGCTTCTATAACATGTTCCGTATTTATTACAGCGCCTCTTGCCGTATTGATAAGCATTACACCGGGCTTCATTTCATCCAGCATTTCTTTGGCGATTAAATATTTTGTAGCTGCATTAAGCGGTGTGTGCAGGGTTATAATATCAGATGACCGGCAAAGGGTTTTTAAATCAACATACTCCAGGTTATATTTCTCCGCTAATTCTTTATTCTCCGCAATATCATACCCCAATAACCTGCAGCCAAAGCCATGCAAAATTTTGGCAACAACACTTCCCGTTCTGCCCGTTCCAATAATACCCACCGTTTTTTGATGCAAATCAAACCCTACCAGATTGCCTACAGTAAAGTTGTGGTGATGCACCTGTTTATTGGCAAGTATTAATTTCCTGTTCAGCGCCAGCATCAACGCTGCTGCATGTTCGGCAATGGCATACGGCGAATACTCCGGCACATTGGCTACTTTAATTCCCAGTTCATTGGCTCTTTTAATATCTACATTATCATAGCCAACAGCCCGGATAGCGATGTACTTAACCCCGGCCTCATGTAATTTATCAACCACGGCTGTTGATACATCATCACCGGTAAACACTACCACAGCTTCATGCCCCTGTGCCAACACTGCTGTTTTCAAATTCAATGCTTCTTCCACACAGGTCAGTTCATGGTTCATTTTATTTGCCTTTAGCAAATGAGATTTTTCAAAGTCTTTGATGCTATAGATTATCACTTTCATTTGTCTGTATAAGGAATTTTGAATAATAAGAGATATGCTTAAATATTTTTGATACTTCTTTTTTAATTTACTGGTTACTTGCTGTGTGCTATAAACAAAGGCGTGTCTAATTCTTTCATCAGCGTATCGGCCATACTGGTTTTAAACCAGCGGCTCAGTTCACTGCGCCGGTAGGCGCCCAGCACTACCAGTTCGTTTTCTTTATGGTTTCGCAAATGGCCGATTATCTGTTCTTCGGCACCGCCTTTGGCAACAGTGAATTCAGCGTTAGGGAAATGCCTTTTAATAAACTCTCTCATCAGTTTATTATCCGGCACTCTTGATGTGGCCATAAAATGGTCTTTTACTGTCAACACTTCCACCGGTAAATCCATAAAACTGCCAAATAGGTAGCTGAACATTTTTACGGCATGCAGGGATGATGGCCCGCCATCATACA
>JANPAP010000640.1:0-18552 GCA_031429975.1 Chitinophagaceae bacterium | reverse complement strand
CTTTACAAATTGGAAGTGGATTTGCCGGAAAATTATTTAATAAAAAAATGGGCGGAACCTTCGCTGTAAATTATAACCGAAGCATCAAACGCTACGATTTTCAGAATTCATTTTTCTCGATTGATAACAATAAAGCCACTTCTGATTTTTTATATACTACCAACAAATATGCTAAAGAAGTACAACTTGGTGCCATTGCAAATTTCTCAATGCAGTTAAACAGTAATAATAAAATAAGCCTGAAAAATATTTTCAATGTTAACTCTACAAATTATACATCCATCCGTACCGGTTACGAAGGGCTAAGTATCAATACCAATATCAGGGCTAAGGAATTGGCCATGCGGAACAATATTTTTTATAATAGTCAAATTTTGGGCGAACATAATCTTACTGCATTGAATGCTAAAATAAACTGGTTTGGAAGTTTCAATATTCTTGATCAGTATGTGCCCGACCAGCGCCGTTCCGAATACATTCAAAATGAAACTACCGGTTTATTCGAAGCAAGAATTTCTACCGGGCAGTCTCAAAAATCCGGCAGTATTTTTTATTCAAATCTTTCCGATTACATCTACACTGCTGGCGGCGACATCGCAAAATCTTTTCAGTTATTTGGAAATAAACAAACCATTAAAACCGGTTATTTTTTCCAGGTAAAAGACAGATTGTTCGATTCAAGACCCTTTTTTGTAAAGCTGTATGACAATAATTTAAAAACACTTCCCGAAGATCAATTATTTACTGCCGCTAATTTTGCCCCAGGCAAATTGGGCTTAGATGAATTTGTAGGCAAACAATACCGTTACATGGCCAACAGTATTTTAAATGCCGGGTTCCTGCAATTTGATAATTTATTTACCAAAAAAATAAGGGCTGTATGGGGTGTAAGGGTTGAAGATTTTGACCAATTAATTGGCAGTGTTAAAACCAGCGACCCCCGTCATGTGCATACCAGGGTAACCGATTTTTTACCGGCATTAAACCTTACTTATAAAGTAAACAATACAAAAAACATCCGCTTATCAGGCTCTCAAACTGTTATCAGGCCTGAGTTTAGAGAGTTAACCAATTTTGCATTTTTTGATTTTGAATTAAATGCCACGGTATTAGGCAACAGAGATTTGCAAAGAACCAAAGTGTCGAATATTGATTTGCGGTATGAAATATATCCAAGGGCCGGAGAGTTATTTACGTTTGGTGTTTTCTATAAATATTTTGATAAGCCTATTGAATTATTATTTAACCAAAGTGGTGCCGGATCGAGCAATACTTTTAATTTTCAAAACGCTCAATCTGCAACAGGTTTTGGGGTTGAGTTTGATATGCGTAAAAAACTGGATTTTATTCCGGCACTTAAAAACTTTACGTTCACCAGCAATCTTTCCTATATCTACAACAGGGTAAAATTATCCAATCAAACTTTAAACAGGCCCATGCAGGGACAAAGCCCTTATGTAATTAATGCCGGGCTTCAATACGATCTTGAAAAATTGGGGTTGAATACAACGTTGTTATTTAACCAGATTGGTCGCAGGGTTGCTTATGTAGGTAATGATCAGGTACCGGCTATTTGGGAAGCACCCCGTCCTTTACTTGATTTGCAGGTTGCAAAAAAAATCATGAAAGAAAAGGTTGAGATAAGGTTAAGCATCAGTGATCTTTTAAACAGACAGGCAAATTTTTATCATGACCTGGATGGCAATGGAAAATTTACAGCAGTGGATGATGCGTTGGCAGTAAAAAAGATTTTTGGAACATCTTACAGTATCAGTTTTGCTTTTAAATTAAAATAAAAAACTAAAATAAAATTTCACATGAAAAAAACAATTGTATTATCAGCATTTTCAGCTCTGTTATTACTTAACAGCAGTTGCAGAAAAATTGAGGTGGATAACAACGCAGTTGTTACCGACCCTGGAGGCACTACTGAAAACACATTGTTATCGGGAAGGATTACTACAGACAGAACCTTAAAATCGAATTATGTTTATACACTTCGTGATTTGGTTTATGTAACCAATGGTGCTACACTTACCATTGAACCCGGCACCAAAATAGTAGGCGAAAAAAGTAGCAGGGGTGCTTTGATAATTACCCGGGGTTGTAAACTGGTAGCCAACGGCACTGTTGATAAGCCCATCGTATTTACATCTAACCAAACAACTGGCGCTGCAAGAGGCGACTGGGGTGGTGTGGTTTTAATTGGAAGAGCAAGAACCAATTCAACATTTAATGGTACTACTGGCTTAGGCGAAGTTGAAGGAGGCGTAAATAATGGGGAAGGTTTGGGTTTATATGGCGGTACCGATGATGCAGATAATTCTGGTTCCTTAAAATACGTTCGGATAGAATATGCTGGCTATGCTTTTTTACCTGATAAGGAATTAAACGGTTTGAGTTTATATGCAATTGGTAATGGCACAACTATTTCAAATGTTCAGGTTTCTTATGCCAATGATGATTCATTTGAGTGGTTTGGTGGTACTGTAAATTGCGATCATTTGATTGCCTATAAAGGGCTTGATGACGAACAGGATTCTGATAACGGATTTAGTGGTAAAGTGCAGTTTGTAATTTGTCAAAGAGATAGCAGTGTTGCAGATATATCCGGATCAAACGGATGGGAAAGCGACAATGATGCCAATGGATTGGGCGTTACTAATATTAATCAACCACAAACAAAAGCAGTATGGGCTAATATTACAATGGTTGGGCCAAGAGCTACTACTTCAAATATCGGAAATTCATTGTTTCGTAATGGAGCACAAATCCGCCGTAATTCAAGTATCTCTATTTATAATTCGGTAATGATGGGTTGGCCAACCGGATTGTACATTGATGCTACTACTGGCAGGCCAACAGACGTAAATATCAGCAGCGGCAATCTTAATATTCAGGGATTAACCATTGCAGGTTGTAATACGCCACTAAAGTTTAGCAGTGCTGGTAATTCGCAGGCAAACAGTTTTGCACTGGGCGATTTGCAAACCTGGTTTAATACAGCAAGCTATAAAAACGAAATACTGGCTCAGGCAGCCGATGTAAAATTAACCGACCCGTTTAACCAAACCGGATCACCGGATTTTACACCATTGCCCGGATCGCCATTGTTAACCGGCGCAGTAACAATTTTGCCAATTGATGGTATACAAGCGGTAAACTACCGGGGTGCAGTAGGGCCAAATGATACCTGGTGGAAAGGCTGGACTAAATTTTAATTTGATCAAAATAAATAATTCAAAAAGCAGTTGCATCATGTCAACTGCTTTTTAATTTTACAAAAAATAAATAATGCTGAAATTATTAAAATATGTTTCAATAGTTTTTTTTATACTGCTGATAAATGCTTGCAAAACCAAAACAAACCATTTAATACAAATAGATATGGCCATGCTGGATTCCATAATAAAAACCAGTGATACCGTTTACACAAAAAAATACCGCAGCCAGGAATTTGCAACGGCTACCTATTTTGTAAATAAAAAAGACAGTGTGGTTTATCAAATAATGAAAGATGTAAATGAAGTTATCAGGCAGGTTATCGGTTCAAAAAATAATACACTGTTATACAAAGCAGCCTATTTTGCCAATGGGCAATTAATGCAGGATTTAAAAGTAAATGCTTATGGAAAATTCAACGGTCCATCAATTGTGTATTATCAAAATGGAACAGTTAAAAGCGAAGGAGAATACATCAACGGATTGTATAAAGGGAAATGGAAAAATTACAATGAGCAGGGGAAATTAATTTTGGTTGAAGAATATGATGACAATGGCCAGTTGCTAAAAGCATCCCAATGAAATTTTATTTCAAAAAAATTTAAATAAATTATTTAAGGAGTTGCATAAACATAATTGCCCGGATACAGTTTTGCTATCTTTGCCCCATGAAATTATTTGCAGCAATTTTTTTGATGTTTGTATTTACTGCTTGTAATAAAACCCACACAGCGCTTAAAGAACAGATTGTAAATTCCGACAGTGTAGCCATTAATTTTTTTAAAGGCGATGGTACGATGGATACCGTTGTTGCTGTAAGAATTATTAGGGATAAAATATTGATCAATCAACTGGCAGATTTGATTACTGAAAAAAAGATTGATATAAAAACAAACTGCGGCTTTGATGGTTCCTTACATTTTTTTAAAATGAACCAAGTGATACAGGATGTAAATTTTGTTATACAGGATAAGGGTTGCAGCCAGTTTAGTTTTAAGTTGATAACAGACAATCACTGGGAAGCAACCGGACTAAGTGATGTTGCAAAAACCATATTGCTCGATTTAAAAAACCATCCTTAAAAAAATATGAGCGCAATTGTAAACAGCATAAAAAAAAACAGCCTGTTCTTTTTGGGTTATTTTTTATTTGTTTTATGTGCCGGCATTTTGTGGATGCAAGCCGGACATGCCGGAAGTTTTTTATTGCTGAATCGTTTTCATACTGCTTGGCTTGATCAGTTTTTTATTTACTATACTTTTTTGGGCGATGGATTGTTTACAATTATACTGGCAGCAATTTGTTGGTTTGTTTATAAGAAAAAAAAATTGGCACTTGCATTGGTTATTGCTTTTTTGTTAAGCGGCTTAGTGGCGCAAATAATAAAGTATGTTTATCCAACTGCCCGGCCCGAAACTTTTTTTAGTCCGCAACGATTTGATTTTTTTATTGATAGTGTTATTCATGCCGGTAAAAGCAGTATGCCTTCGGGCCATACCGCAACTGCATTTGCAACCGCAGTAATTTTAATATCATTTATTGATGGAAAAAAATGGCAATTCATTTTTTTACTGGCAGCAATATTGCTGGGCTTTTCAAGAATTTATCTTTCTCAACATTTTTTGCTGGATGTTGTAACCGGATCGGTAATTGGTATTCTTAGCGCATGGGTTACTATTTATATGGTACGAAATATTGATGAAAATAAATTGAGGTTTAAAAAAGCAAGCATCAACAATAATTAAAATTGAAATCACAGGAATGAACCAGCTGTTTAATTTACGGTTTTTAAAATTTGGATTGGTGGGCATATCTGGTATGGCATTGGATTTTGGCATTACATTTCTTTGCAAGGAAAAATGGAAGCTTAATAAATATCTTGCCAATTCATTGGGTTTTGTGGTGGCTGCTGCAAGCAATTATTATTTAAACCGGATATGGACATTTGGCCAAAGTACAACTCCCGAACTGGGACAATTTGCAAAATTTTTAACCGTGTCGTTAATTGGGCTGGGCATTAATAATCTGTTTCTTTATTATTTTGTAAAACGAACAACTTATAATTTTTATCTTTTAAAAATACTTGTCATCGGAATTGTTTTTCTTTGGAATTATTTTGCAAATCTTTTTATCACGTTTCAATAAATAAAATTTGAATCATCGCCGCAATACCATTTGGTTGATTTTAATTGCAAGCATTGTAAAAACAATTATTGCAATTACCACGGAATTGGGAAACGATGAAGTGTATTACAGGCTTTATGCAAGTTCCCTGCAATGGAATTATTTTGATCATCCACCAATGGTGGGATGGTTAATACGGCTCACAACATTTAATTTATTTTTTGATAATGGTTTTACCATCCGGCTGGGCGCTATTCTATGCAGTGCAGCTACAACCTGGGTTTTATATAAATGCGGTAAAAAACTAAGCTCTGCCTACGCTGGTTTTTTAGCTGCATTAATTTATACGGCTTCTATTTATGGCAGCATCATTGCCGGCACATTTATTTTACCCGATGCACCACAAATGCTTTGTTGGGTAACAGCCTTGTACCTGCTCATTAAAATTTCGGCATCCAGATCCATCAACATAAAAACAAGAAATGATATTTTGTTATTTGGACTGGTATCGGGCATTGCGTTAATGTGTAAATTTCACAGTGTTTTTTTATGGGTTGGTTTTGGATTATTTGTCTTGATTTATCAACGGGATTGGTTAAAGCATTGGTCAATTTATATTGCGGCGCTTATTACCCTGTTGTGTTTTGTACCGGTGATTGTATGGAATATTCAAAATGATTTTGTTACTTTTTTCTACCATGGTAAAAGAGTAGATGTAGCCAGCGGAGGAATTAATTTTGAAAGCATGCTCAGCTTTATTGGCGGGCAAATATTTTACAGCAACCCGGTTGTTTTTTTTATAATTGTAGCCGGGCTTTTAAAAAATAATTACAGGATAAATCCGGCTCAAACAAAAATATTACTATTGGTTTCGTTTCCATTAATTATACTATCAACCGGGGTTTCGTTGTTTAAAGAATTGCTGCCGCATTGGACAGGGCCTGCATTTTCGGGATTAATTTTATTAGCAGCCTGCAGTTTTGCAAATAACAGAAAATTTAATAACCGAAATACATTAATTCCTTTTTGGATAAAAATTGCCAATGGATTGTTGGTACTGATCATTGCAGGAGGTATACTCATCATTAATTATTTTCCGGGTACTTTGGGTGCACAGCAACCAGATAAAAAAGGCGATGGCGATTTTACATTGGATATGTACGGTTGGAAAAAAATGGCGCCAGCATTCGACAGTATTTATAAAAGTACCCATCCAAAAAAATGGTCTCCTACTTCAACAATTATATTGGCCGACAAATGGTTTCCGGCAGCACATATTGATTTTTATATTGCCCGTCCATTACAATTGCGAATGCTTGTGTTGGGGCCACTGGAAGACATTCATCAATATCACTGGATTAATTTACAGCAAGGAATTCCTAAAGACAGTACAGATATTTATATCATCTCCCCTTCGAATTATATTATTTACAAAGAAAATTTTACTGCCTTAAAAAATAAGTTGCCTCAAAAAATTGATACCATCATTCAGTACAGGAGTAAGGCAGTAGCCAGGCGGTTTTATATTTACTATTTTAAAAAAGACAAGTACATTTTTTAAGCAGTTGGTTTTTGATCTTTCTTTCCATCTAAAGTAAAACCAAAAGTGGTGCCTACATCAATGGTGCTTCGGGCATGAATGGTTTGGCTATGCGCTTCAATAATATGTTTGCAGATGGATAAGCCAAGTCCGCTGCCACCAACTTTCCGGCTCCGGGCTGCATCTGTACGGTAAAATCTTTCAAAAATTCTACTTAGGTTTTCTTCCATAATACCAACACCATCATCGGTAATTTCTATCAATATTTTTTTGTCTTCAATTTTATAAATGCTCGATTCGATACTGCCATTTTGTTTGCCGTATTTAATGGCATTGTCAACAAGATTGGTTAGCACCTGTCTTATTTTTTCTTTATCAGCATACACCGTTAAAGGAATTTCACAACCTTTTTTTATGGAGAGTTTCAATTGTTTTTCATCTGCATTAATTGCAAGCGATTCAAAAACTTCTTTTACTACATCCTGAATAATAAAATTTTCTTTCAGCAATAATTGTTCACCACTTTCCAGTTTTGAAATCTCATCCAGATCAGAAAGTAAATTTACCAGGCGGTCAATATTTCTGGATGTGCTGTTAAGAAATTTTAAATTTACTTCGGGGTTATTAATGGCGCCGTTAATTAAAGTATCAACATAACCCTGTATGGCAAATACAGGCGTTTTTAATTCATGCGATAAATTTTGTAAAAACTCTTTTCGGTAAACTTCATTTTGCAGCAACACTTCTACTTCTGCTTTTTTTTGGTTGGCCCAGTTTTCAACATCTATCCTTACTTCATCAATACTTTTTTGGGGCAAAATACTTTTATAATAAAACTCTTCCCGTTTGCTGGCCTTGGTTTGATAAATGAGTTTGTAAATCAATTTTATTTTTCGGTAAACAAACTGCTGCACCATAAATAATATTAAGCCCCAGGCACCTAAAAAAATTATCAGCAGCGATGCCGCTGCAATCCACCAAACTGGTTTAAAATAATAAATGCCGGCACTAATGGGCAGTGCAATTATTAAAGCTGTAGTAGCGGAGAGTTGTTGTGGTGAAAGGTTTTTTGCTGAAAACATAATTTGCCTGATTATTGCATTTCAAATTTATAACCAACACCCTTAACAGTGGTAATACAATTAAGGTTTAGTTTCTGTCTTATTTTTCGAATGTGAACATCAATGGTACGGTCGCCAACAATTACTTCGGTGCCCCATACCTGGTTTAAAATATCGTTGCGTAAAAAAACTTTTCCGGGTTTAGATGCCAATAAATCTAACAGTTCAAATTCTTTTCTCGCCAAAATAATTTCTTCTTCTTTTAATTTGATCAAATACCTTTCCCGGTCAATTATCAAATCACCAAATTTTACTACATCCGGTTCCTCGTTATTCAATCTTCTAAACAATGCATTCACTTTACTAATTAAAACTTTTGGACTGATGGGTTTTGTAAGATAATCGTCTGCACCGGTTTCCAGTCCACGAACTTCGGTAGCCTCATCGCTAAGAGCCGAAAGAAAAACAATGAGAGAATCATTAAACTGGGGTTGCATACGAAGGATATTGCAAACCTCGATGCCATTTTTACCGGGCATCATTATATCCAGAATAATTAGGTTGGGTTGATGTTTTTTAGCAGCCTCCAGCGCCTCGTTTCCGTTATGGGCAGTTATAACTTCATACCCCTCGGCCTGTAAATTAAATTGAATGATTTCCAGAATATCCGGTTCATCATCGGCGATTAATATTTTTTTAACAATACTCATACAATTTTTTCAAACCAAAAGTAGTCTATCAAATTAATTAATTGGCAAGTTAGTCAGCAAAGCGTTATTATCAAATTGTTAACCTCATCAAAAAATTTATTTGCGATAGTCAATCTGTTGCTCAGGAATTAAATGGGTAATTTATTTTAAGCATCTTTGCATTTGATTTGATATTATGAAAAAATTTTTACTGCAATTTATTTTATTGGTTAATGGTACCGTTGCCATGGCTGCTGTTGATTCGGTAGTGGTTCCCTTTCAACGCCAGCGTTTTCACGATCGTATAAAAGAAGAACAACTAAAATGTGATAAGGCCGATGGGAAGCAAGATGCGGTAATCAATGTATCGCCCCATGCCGAAATAAACCTGCAGGTAACGGATGCTATTTTTAGAAGAATTAATGAGTTGGAAGATTATGTAGAACTGAATGAAAAAATTGCATCGAACAACGAAAAAATCCGGCAATTAAATTTTATTGAAGAACTGGTAAGAAGTTTTAGAACCGAGTGGAAAGCAAAAAGATTTAAACCACTTTTAACGCCTGCATTGGTTGATAATTTTGAAAAGATTTTTAAAGCCAATATCGACAGCCAAAGTATGGCACCATTTATACAAGAAGCGCCTTATGAAGTTGGATTGATTAATACAGAAATATTTTTTAAAAATATTGGGTATGAGGAAAGTAAGAAAATTTTGTACCTGAAATTTATTGCAAAAAATCCTGCCCGTATTTTAAATACCATCCGTCCTTATGTAAATGAACCTTTTGCCGACAGCCTGATTGTAATTGCCTGTAAAAATGACCCTAAACTGATGTATGATTTTGCATCATCTAAAACATCGCCTGAAGCCCAATTAATTCGCCGAAATAAAAACCCTTTGGTTATGGCGGTTGCCAAATTAAGTCAAACACCCAATGCACTTTTATACTATCCTTTTTTAGATGATATTTTAAATGGTAAACAATTTATCGACAGCATAAAAAATGTAGTAGGCAATGGCGAGCAAACCATGGACAGTGTTGGTTATTACAAGTTGCTGGTTAAAACAGAAATTGGTTATTATGAAAGGGTAATTAAAAAAGATACCCCCATTGCAATGTATGGTGCCAATGGGCTAAGAGAAGTTTTGAAAAGAAAAGCGATCAAACATTTTATTACACCCATCAATGAATTGCACGATCAAAATAATTTGGCGATCCGTATGAAAGCCATTGAGCCTTTAACTGCAGAAGAATTGTACGTAATGATGATAATGGGCGAAAATGATATTTATACATCGAGTTACAAACACAGTTTTGCAAGGCTTATTCAACTGCTGGGCCCAACCCCAAGAACAGATGTTTTATTAATGAATGTAAAGATGGATTTTTTTAAGAAGTTTATAAAAATGGCAGCCAATTACAACCAGCTGGATACCTTATTAAAAATGATGCCCCCCGATAATGCCAATACATTAATGAAGGCCTTTGTTGCAAATTTAGATGAAGCCACCAATTTGGAAGATGCGGTGGATGTTGCAGATAGTTACAGCAGCATCAGCGATAAAAAATTGTTGAAAAACATGTTGCAGAATGTAATTGAAAACGAAAACAAAAGCATTGAAAAAAATAATGCAAAAGGGAAAACAATTTATGGTTTATTGAAAATTATTTTTAATTCTTCCGACGACAATAGTATTGATCTTACCGGCCCTCTGGGTATTCCATCCATTTATTCGCTGGATAATAAATACCTGAGCGATGACAGTGGAAGAATTATACAACAAGTATTTTTTTATGGTGATGATGATGGCAAAAAGTTTTTCCCACAATTTGTTGCTTCCTTTAATTTAAAAGATTGGCGAATAACAAAACAAAAAGAATGGGTTGAAATAAAATCGTTGAGAGGAAAAAAAATTTGGATTTATGCCAACCTGCCGTTGGACAGTGACAGCAATTTGGATGATTCGGCTCAAATACATTTGGGAAGATATTTAAGCAAGTACGATTTAAGCCCGTCGGTTGTAATACACCGTGGGCACAGCTATTGGCTGCCGGGTACCATTGCAAGAATGCATCCCAATGCAAAAATTGTTTTGCTGGGCTCCTGCGGTGGGTATAAAAATTTGAGCGAAATTTTAGATGTTAGTCCCGATGCACATATTTTATCAACCAAAGAAATTGGCAAAGGCGATATCAATAAGCCGGTAATAAATTATATTAATCAAACATTGATTTCCGGCAAACCACTTGTTTGGAAAGACATGTGGACCAGCCTTACAAAACTGTTTTATGCCGACCCCAATAAAAGTATGAGAGAAAGTTGGGATGATTATATTCCGCCTTATAAAAATTTAGGAGCCATATTTATTAAGGCATATAATAAAAAGATGGAAGAGGAGTAAGGGAATTTAAAATTAAGAGTTAAGAATTATGAATTAAGAAAATTGCCTGATAAATCATTTTTAGTTCAATCAATAAGTAAACTGTAATTTAACCAAGCAACCAAAAAATGACTGTAACAAAGCAGGCAAAAAAAACTTTCAACTTTTCACTATTACGCAGGGTGTTTCAGTTTGCTGCTCCTTATAAAAAAAAGTTTTATGTATCCATTTTTCTGGCAATTATATTAGCAGTTTTGGCACCTGTGCGGCCATGGTTAATTCAAATCACTATTAATAAAGGCTTGCAACCCAATCCCGAATTTTGGTTTTTAAAAAATGCTGCCAATGTAATAATTGGGGTTACCATTATTCAATTAAGTTTATTGCTTATTGAAACCATCTGCAGATTTGTATTTACTTTTTTTACAGCATCGCTTGGCCAAAGTGTTGTAAAAGATTTAAGGGTAACTACTTTTAAAAAAACACTCAATTTTAATTTATCGCAATTCGATCGTACACCCATTGGTACTTTAACTACCCGAACCATTAATGATATAGAATCTATCAACGAAATTTTTAGCGATGGTTTAATACCCATTGTTGCCGATCTGTTGTCGATAGTTGCAGTGCTGAGTTATATGTTTTTTGTAAACTGGCAGCTAACCTTAATTTGTCTGGCACCATTTCCGGCGCTAATTATTGCCACTTATTATTTTAAAGAAAGCGTAAATAAATCTTTTATCCGGGTTCGTAATGCAGTGGCACAACTCAACGCATTTGTACAGGAGCATATTACCGGAATGAGTATTGTGCAAGCCTTTGCAGCCGAAAATAGAGAGCTCAATAAATTTAATAAAATTAATAAGGAACACCGCAATGCAAATATCAAATCCATTTTTGCCTACTCTGTTTTTTTTCCGGCGGTTGAATTGGTGCTGGCAATTTCGGTAGGCTTATTGGTTTGGAGTGCCGGTGGACAGGGTAGCGAAAAAGCGGCAGGAACCATCACAGCTTTTATACTTTGCTTGAATTTATTGTTTCGTCCACTAAGAGTAATTGCCGATAAATTTAATGTTTTACAAATGGGCATGATTGCAAGCGAAAGGGTTTTTAAAGTGTTGGATTTGCAGGATCATGCAAATAATGATGGCAATTATATTCCTGAAAAATTATCTGGTGCTGTAAGTTTTAGCAATGTTTGGTTTGCTTACAGCGATGAAAAATATGTGTTGAAAAATATTTCGTTTAATATAAAGCCCGGCGAAATGATGGCCATTGTAGGGCAAACCGGCAGTGGAAAAACTTCCATCATCAGTTTATTAAACCGGTTGTACCATCATCAAAAAGGAAGTATAAAAATTGATGATACTGCCATCGAATCATTCGATTTGTTTTATTTAAGAAGTAAGATTGCGGTTGTGTTGCAGGATGTTTTTTTGTTTAGTGGTTCCGTGTACGATAACCTTACCCTACGAAATTCGGACATCAAACAAGAGCAGGTAATTGAAGCGGCACAACTTATCGGCATGCATAATTTTATAATGCAGTTACCCGGCGGTTACCAGTTTAATGTAATGGAAAGAGGCGCCAGCCTTTCATTAGGGCAACGTCAATTATTAAGTTTTGTACGGGCAATTTTATACAATCCATCCATATTGATTTTAGATGAAGCCACTTCGTCGGTTGATACTGAAAGCGAACATCTGATTCAACAGGCCATTGAAAAATTAATTGCCGGCCGAACTTCAATTGTTATTGCCCACCGTTTATCTACCATCCGCAAGGCGGATAAAATTTTGGTTTTAGATAAGGGAGAAATTAAGGAAACCGGAACGCATCATGAATTAATGCAACAGCAAGGGTATTATTACCAGCTGCATAAAATACAATTCGAAAATCAACTTGCAATAGGCTAGAAGCGGATCTGTTTCATAAATTTTTAAACATTCGGGCAATAATTTTTAACACAAACGCCTATCTTTGCGCCAAAATTCAGGAACGATATGGCATCAAAGCGTTTAAAATCATTACTGGTAGCGGTTTTCAGTCTGGGAGCAGTGTTTTTTTCAAATACACTTACAGCCCAGGATACCCATCATGAAACCACTGGAGGAGAGCAGGAGGCAAAGGAGGAAAAATTAGATCCGGCCAAAATTATATTAGATCATATTAAAGATGCGCATGAGTTTCATTTTTTCACTATTGAGGATAAAGTAAATCCTGAAAAAACTTTTCATGCAAGTATTCCATTACCAGTAATATTATATTCACCCGGCAAAGGTGTTTCAATATTTTCATCGGCTCGTTTTGGACACCATGCCGATGAAGTTTATGAAGGTTATAAATTTGATGAAGGCAAAAATATTATTGCTGAAGATGGATCTGCAGTATATGATTTTTCGCTTACAAAAAATGTAGTACAAATGATATTGGCTTTGGCGCTGCTTACATTTATGATGATCAGTATTGCCAATAAATACAAAAAAGGTCATGGCGTTACATCGGCACCATCGGGATGGCAAAGTGCCATTGAGCCGGTAATTACTTTTGTAAGGGATGATGTTGCCAAGCCAAATCTTGGTAAAAAATACATGCAATACCTGCCTTATTTATTAACCGTATTTTTCTTTATTCTGATCAATAATATTTTTGGATTAGTGCCGGGTTTGGCAAATGTTACCGGTAATACCGCATTCACAATCGTATTGGGAATTATTTCGCTGGTAGTTATTTTAGCCAGTAGTAACGGACATTTCTGGATGCATATTTTATGGCCTCCCGGCGTTCCGATAGCGGTTAAGTTTATTTTAATCCCGGTAGAATTGGCCGGTGTATTGATTATTAAGCCAGCAGCATTAATTATTCGTTTGTTTGCGAACATGGTTGCAGGGCATATTATCATTTTAAGTTTTATCAGTTTAATATTTATTTTTGGCGCAATGAGTAAAGTTGCAGGCTGGGGTTTTTCGCCGGTTTCTATTTTATTTACCGTGTTCATTTATTTTATTGAAATTTTAGTAGCCTTTATTCAGGCTTTTATATTTACCAATCTTACTGCAGTGTTTATTGGCCAGGCTTTTGAAGGCGGGCATGATGATGTAGATGAGCATACAGATGAGGTAATATCAACAATGTAATTTTTTATTCACTATTAAACACAAGTATCATGACTTTGATGACTTTGTTAACTGAAGTTGGATTTTCACACATGGGTGGAGCAATTGGTGCAGGCCTTGCAGCAATCGGTGCCGGTATTGGTATCGGACAAATTGGTAAAGGCGCTGTTGAAGCAATTGCCCGTCAACCGGAAGCATCCAATGACATTCGTGCAAACATGATTCTGACTGCTGCATTTGTAGAGGGTGTTGCCCTTTTTGCAGTAATCGCAGGATTATTAGCGGTTTTAAAATCGTAATTGTACCCAACTTTTACTGTATCCAAAGCAAAGGGCGGAGGGTACAGTAATTTTTAAAATTTTTATTGAATTGAAAAATTCAACATTCATAATTCAACATTCATAACTTAATACCATGGATCTTTTATTACCACATTTAGGCTTAATCGTTTGGACCTTACTGGCGTTCCTTATCGTGTTTTTTATTTTAAAAAAATTCGCCTGGAAACCAATCTTAAAATCCTTAGGCGAAAGAGAAGATAATATTGCCAATTCAATTGCTACCGCCGAAAAAGTAAAGTTGGAAATGGCGCAATTAAAAAATGACAATGAAGCGTTGTTGGTACAGGCACGTGAAGAAAGGGCTTTAATGTTGAAAGATGCTAAAGAAACGAAGGACAAAATTATTGGCGAAGCAAAAGAAGCTGCAAAAGAACAGGCTTCAAAAATTATTGCAGATGCCCAGGCTATCATCAATAATCAAAAAATGGCCGCCTTAACTGAAATTAAAAACCAGGTAGGAATACTGGTTGTTGAAGTAAGCGAAAAAGTTTTACGCAGGGAGTTAAGCAATAAAACCGATCAGGAAAGTTATATCAAGCAATTGGCTGAAGATGCAAAATTAAATTAAGAAAAGCAGTACAAAATTTATCATGCAAAATCCACGTTTAGCAAACCGTTATGCCAAAAGTATAATTGATTTGTCAATAGAACAGAATCAATTAGAACTGATATGCAGCGACATGAAATTGATTTTACGAATCTGTAAATCAAATCCCGATTTTGTAGCGGTATTAAAAAGCCCGATTATAAAATCTGATAAAAAAGGAAAAATTATTGAAGCAATTACCAGTGATAAGGTAACTAAGTTAACTTCATTATTTATTCAATTATTGATAAACAAAAGCAGGGAACCTAATTTGCCTGAAATAGCGCAGGCATTTGTAAATCAGTATAACCAAATTAATAATATCCGTAAAGTAAAACTAACAACGGCGGTTGCTGTAAGTGATGAAATCCGGAATAGTTTTATAGCTAATTTAAAAGCGTTGGAATCGGTTAGTGAAGTAGAAATGGAAACGGTTGTTGACGAAAGTTTGATTGGCGGTTTTATTTTGGAAACAGAAGAAAAACTGATTGATGGAAGTATTTTGAGAGATTTAAAAGATGTGAAAAAACAATTTATGAATAATGACTATATGCATAAATTAAGATAATTAGCATTTTTAAATTATTGTGAAAGCCGGTATGTATATCGGCTTTTTTAATTAAACATATCGGTTGTAAAAATGTTATTAAGGATTGGAAATGTGTATTTACAAATAACTTACTTACTTTCGTAGGCTCAATTTTAATGATTATGAATAAAAAATTACTCAGTCAAATAGTTTTTATAGCGATTGCTTTTTTTGCTTTTTCTAAAGTTTCAGCTCAGGAAACTTATGGTGTTAGCGGAACTTCCGTTTCAATTATTACCAAATCGGTAGCCCA
Organism: Chitinophagaceae bacterium; assembly: GCA_031429975.1. Classification (GTDB taxonomy): domain Bacteria; phylum Bacteroidota; class Bacteroidia; order Chitinophagales; family Chitinophagaceae; genus Ferruginibacter. The sequence continues at coordinate 2,645 of JANPAP010000640.1, read as the reverse complement.
GGTTACAGCTATGCAAGAAGCTTATTCTTTAAACAGAATACCCAAGGTAAAGTTTGAAGGGCATCACAAACCGAACAAACAATTAAATCCTGCGGCACCTGCTGTTGCTATGTTTGGCGACAATGCAGGAATACTTACAACCCCAACAGGAATCGCAGCTACGCAAACTGTTCATAGCAATTTCTTAGCTACTTCAATTAATGATGGATTAGGATTTTCTCCGCCCGATTGTGCTGGTGATTTAAGCACTGCTAACCAATTAATGATTGCGGTAAATGGACGAATGAAAGTTTTTAATGTACCAACGGTTACTGGTACAGCTTCTACAACTACACAAAATTCAGGAAGTACATCATTGGCAAGCCCTGTAATTAATGTTGATTTAGATGCTTTTTTTTCGAATACTACTTTAGGCATTGCCGATTTTAGCGATCCACATGTAAGATTTGATAGGCTTTCTGGAAGATGGTTTATTTGTATTATTGATGTTACCAATCCTGATAATAATTATATTGCAATAGCAGTAAGCACCAGCACTACTTTAACTGCTTCCTCCACTTTTAATTTTTATTATTTACAGAGTTCAACAGGTAGTGCAGCCATTGATGATTTCTTTGATTATCCAACATTGGGTATCGATCCAAATGCTTTATATATTGGCGGAAATACTTTTGATGCCGCAGGTACAACTTTTAGAGGTTGCCCAATTTATGTAGTAAAAAAATCAAGTTTATTATCAGGTGGCCCGGCAGTATTTACCGCTTTTCAATATGGAACAGGTGCCGGTAAATCAGGCTCAACGGCAACTGTTGGAATTTATACACCACAAGGAGTACATAATGATGATCCTACTGCTACTCAAGGATATTTTATTGGTACAGATAATGCCAATTTTTCAAGAATGATTATTAAGCGCATTTCAAATCCTGGTGGAACACCCAGTTTATCTGCCGACCTTGGCCTTACTGTACCAACAACTGAGTATCCTATTGCACAACCTGCTTTGGGATCTACCGGAGGATTGGATGCAACCGATGACAGGCCTTATGCTGCCATGATTATGAAAAACAAAATCACCGGCATTTCTTCTTTGTGGACGGCACATAATATTGGTGTTAATGCAAGTGGAGTTGGTAGCAGTACTGCATCTAGAAATGGCAGCAGGTGGTATGAAATTCGCAACTTTTCTGCAACGCCGGCTTTGCAACAATCAGGAACTTTGTTTGATAATGCCGCTTCAAACCCACGTGGTTTTTGGATGCCTAGTATTGCCATGAGCGGACAAGGACATGCATTATTAGGATCTAGTGTTGCAGCGGCAAACAGAAGAGCACAGGTAGCCATTGCAGGAAGATATTCAAGCGATGCTGCAGGTGTTTTACAGCCATACGATTCTTTGACGAAATCAACTTCGGCATATAGTACTGCCGGAAATAATGATCGTTGGGGTGATTTTAGCCAAACCATTGTTGATCCAAAAGATAATATGACGATGTGGACTTTTCAGGAATATTGCAATAATACCAACCAATGGGGTTTAAGAGCTGTGCAAATAAAAGCACCAGCTCCTGCAATTGCGCCGGTTGTAACTGCGCCTGCAGGAAGTTTTTGCGGATCAAATATTGTTGTTACACTTACCGGATCAGTTACAAATAATGAAGGTTTTTTTGATCCCGGTGCAGATGCCGGTGGACCAGGTTATAGCCGTTTATTAATAACTTGTAGTGGTGGAGTTCCAGTAACAAACGTAACATTTGTATCAGCATCTGTTGTTACTTGCGAAATTAACACTAATGGAAAAGCAAGTGGTTTGTATACGCTTACCATTACCAATCCCGATGGCCAATTTGTAACGTCATCTTTTAATTTGGTAGCCAGTTGTATTTTACCAATCAGCTTATTAAATTTCAATGCTGCCTATTTAAATAAGGAAGTGGCATTAAACTGGAAAACTGCTACCGAATATAATTTCAATGGTTTTGAAATTGAAAAAAGTTTTGATGGAGCATCGTTTAATTATTTAACTAAGATTGCAGCCAAGGGAAGTAATATTGAAAATAATTATGCCGCTGTTGATGCAAAGCCTTACCCAAATTTTACTTACTACCGGTTAAAAATGATTGACCGTGATGGAAGTTTTAATTATTCGGCCATTGTAAAAGTAAAAACCTTTACAAAGTCAATTGCGGTTACAAAAATATTTCCAAATCCAACTCAGGACAATTTGAATCTTGAACTGTTGGCTGAAACAAAGCAACAAATAAGGTTGGAGGCATTTGATATTGCCGGTAAAAAGGTTGCTAATTTTGAATTATCAATTGAAAAAGGGTTGAATAAAAAACAGGTTTCGTTAAGCAAACTAGCGAATGGTACTTACTTTATCCAGGCAAAAGATGAAGCTGGAAATGTTATTGAAGAAACTAAGATTATTAAGAATTAATTTTTGAATAGATAAAATAAAAATCCACCCAAATTTGGGTGGATTTTTATTTTAAAAAGGATGGCTGTTTGCCCGTCAACCCTTACCTTTGCAGCCGAAAATCGATGCCTGAAGCTGATATAGTACAAGAGTGCGACGCAACAATTCAGCACAGAGAAATACAGCCGGGTTAAAAAAAAATAAACACAAATTTTATGGTAGAAAT
>JANPAP010000639.1:0-4020 GCA_031429975.1 Chitinophagaceae bacterium | reverse complement strand
AATAATAAACTTTTTAAAATGTAAATAATAAGAACTTTCGGATAGAGATAGCGGATTGCATTGCTGGTACACGACAAAAAAAGGGCAGACCCGATAGAATGAGCAACACATAATGAAACAACCTTAGCCCAGCACAAATTGATTATTACCGGCACTTCGGGAAAACTTTTGGAAGAAAATCTGGACCGGAAACTGATCCCATAATTGCTCTAAACCCGAATGTATATTTTTTTCTTATCTAAAAAATAACCAACCAACCAGCATAACAACATAAAGCAAACTGCAAATAAAAATGAACCCAAGTAGTTTCCGGCTGGTTGAAAAAGATGTTGATACGTCCATTGGTAATAATTAACCTTGGGGCTTACCCTAAAAACAGACAATGCAGTTGCGGCCAACTCTGATAAGAGATAAATAAATAAAGAGTTACGGCCAAACACTTCAAAAAAATAAGTCCAATTGATTTTTTGTTTAATATGGATGATATAAATAAGCGCCGCAATCAAAATACAATCTAGTCCAACCGTTAGTACCACAAAACTGCTGGTCCATAATTTTTTATTAACCGGCAAGTACATATTCCAGCAATAGGCAGCAAACAACAGGCCTGCACCCGTTAATAATAAAATTGTCAAACCCTCATAGCCTTTCCCTTTTTGCTGAATAAACTTACCGGCAATAAAACCCGCCACTACATTGGCAATAGCAGGCATAGTACTTAATAATCCCTCCGGATCGAAAGCCACTCCTTCACCATGATACAAATGCTTTTCGTTCAACAGCCACTTATCAAACAATTGCCCTGCATTCCCTTCTAAACTTAATGGATTGGCTGCATCTCCAAATAAGTATAATAATAACCAATACATAAATAACAAACCAATACTTATTACCAACGATGCCTTGGGTTTCAAATAATAAATCATCAACGCAGCAATACCGTAACATAAAGCAATGCGTTGTAATACTCCAAACACACGGGTTTCGGAAAAAGGAAATACAAGAAGCTCATTCAGCTTATTCCATTTTACAAATGGAAACCAATACATGAGGTAGCCCAGCAAAAATATTAAAGCGGTTCTTTTAAAAATTTTAACCAGCACTTGAGTTTGTGACAATTTTTCCCAACGAGGGATTACAAAACTCATGGCATTGCCCACCGCAAATAAAAAGGAAGGGAACACCAAATCGGTGGGTGTAAAGCCATGCCATTTGGCGTGTAATAAGGGGGCATACGTTGTAGGCCCAAAGCCTGGCGTATTTACAATAATCATAAAACAGATGGTCATCCCCCGAAACACATCAAGGGCTGTAAAACGCTGGTTGATTGAAAGCATTTTTATAAGTTGTAGTGAAACAAATTAATCAAATAAATTGAATTGATGATACCCCACAACATTGCTAACTTTAAGTACAAATAAATAAACCATGTCAAAACAATGGACCCGCCGGGATGCCCTCAGGGCATTAGGCTTATCAGCCGGAGCAGCAGCATTTCCATTTTCATCCTGGGCAAAAACCGAAAACGGTTTACCCATTTTATTGCCTGAAAATAAAATGACACTTGATAAACCTGTAACTGCAATTACATTGGGTGCCGGCAACAGGGGCAATGTATATGGTGGCTATGCATTACAGCATGCAAACCAATTAAACATTATTGGAGTGGCAGAACCAATTGCCATCCGCAACGAACGCTATGCACAAAAGCATACTATAAAAACAGAAAACCGTTTTAATACCTGGGAGGATGTTTTTAAAAAACCAAAGTTTGCAGATGCCGTCATAATTTCTACCCCAGATAATTTGCATTATGGCCCCTGCATGAAAGCATTGGAAATGGGATATGATATACTGTTGGAAAAACCCATTTCTCCCAGCGAAAAAGAATGCCGTAATATTTTAAATCTGGCAAAAAAAACAGGAAGAATTGTTGCGGTTTGTCATGTGCTCCGCTACTCACCCTACTTTGTAAAGTTGAAAGAAATAATGAACAGTGGCGTACTGGGAGAAATCATCAGTATACAACACCTGGAGCCAATAGAACACATCCACATGAGCCACTCTTATGTTCGTGGCAACTGGCACAACAGTAAACTAACAACACCAATCATACTTGCAAAGAGTTGCCACGATTTGGATATCATAAGATGGATGCTGGGCAAGCCCTGCAAAAGCATTCAGGCATTTGGAAATTTAAAATGGTTTAAAGAAAAAAATGCCCCAGCTGGCAGCACAGCCCGTTGCAGCGATGGCTGTGCCGTGGAAGATAAATGCCCTTACTCTGCATTGGAAATTTATTACCGCAAAAAATTACGTACCCATGTTTTTGATTTACCCGATGATACAAACAAGCAGGCAGACTATATTTTGCAGCAATTAAAAACTACCAACTACGGCCGTTGTGTGTACAGGATGGATAACGACCAGCCGGATCATTACACTACAAACATTTTATTTGAAGATGGATTGACTGCTGCGTTTTCAATGGAGGCATTTACATCTTATGAAGGAAGAAGAACACGGGTGATGGGCAGTTTGGGAGATATTGTTGGTGATATGAGTTCATTTGTAATGACAGATTTTTTAACCGGTCAAAAAACAGAATGGAAGCAATCTACCGATGCACATGGCGGTGGCGACTGGCGCCTTGTTGCCAACTGGATACAGGCCATTTCAAAAAACGACTCCACTTTACTTACCTCAACAATCGATCAATCTATCGAAAGCCATATCATGGGGTTTATGGCAGAGGAAAGCCGTAAAACAAATCAAGTAATGCAGGTAATAATGTAAAAATTATTTGTAAAAATTTAAATGCCGTGTCATTCAAAATGATAAGGGTTAATTTTGTGCACTTAAGTATTATACAGAATTTTTAAACATGCCATTTCAATTACAATCTTCCTATCAACCTTCGGGAGACCAGCCCGATGCAATTCGCAAACTGACTGAAGGGATTTTAGAAGGCGAGCAATACCAAACCCTGCTGGGTGTTACCGGCAGCGGTAAAACATTTACCATTGCCAATGTTATTCAACAAGTGCAAAGGCCGGTGTTGGTATTAACTCATAACAAAACACTGGTGGCACAGTTGTATGGCGAGTTTAAACAGTTTTTTCCTGATAATGCCGTAGGGTATTTTGTAAGTTATTACGACTACTACCAACCGGAGGCATACATGCCCGTTAGTAATACCTACATCGAAAAAGATTTAAGTATTAATGAAGAGTTGGACAAGCTACGCCTGCAGGCCACCGCACAATTATTAAGTGGCCGCAGAGATATAATTGTAGTGGCAAGCGTAAGTTGTATTTATGGAATGGGCAATCCTACTGAATTTGAAAACGGGATTGTCCGTATTCAAACTGGTCAGGTAATTTCACGGCAAGGATTTTTGCATGCATTGGTAAATAGTTTGTACTCCCGGTCGCAGGGAGATTTTACCAGAGGTACTTTTCGGGTTAAAGGAGATACCATCGATATCAATTTACCCTACGTAGATTATGGGTATCGCATTACATTTTTTGGAGATGAAATTGAAAGCATTGAAACCCTGGAACTAAGCAGCAGCAAGCGGATTGGATTAGTTGATAATGCTGCCATCTTTCCTGCCAATTTATATCTTGCCCCAAAAGATATTCTGCAACAAGTGATTTATGAGATACAGGACGAGACAGCAGCACAAGTAGAATATTTTAAAAACAGTGGTAAATATATTGAAGCCCAACGCCTGAATGAAAGAGTGAATTATGATCTGGAAATGATTCGTGAATTGGGCTATTGCAATGGCATTGAAAACTACTCTCGTTTTTTTGACAGAAGAAAAGCAGGTAACCGTCCCTTTTGTTTATTGGATTATTTTCCCAATGATTTTATTTGTGTGATTGATGAAAGCCATCAAACCATTCCTCAAGTTAGTGGTATGTATGGCGGCGACCGCAGCCGAAAAATGGTATTGGTTGATTATGGTTTCCGCCTGCCAAGCGCTCTCGATAACCGGCCATTAAATTTTAATGA
>JANPAP010000638.1:0-11466 GCA_031429975.1 Chitinophagaceae bacterium | reverse complement strand
CTGATATCACAACAGGGGGAAGATACAGGGTAATTTGGGATGGCCGCAATCCGGATAATGTAAAATATGAAATGAGTTCCGGTACGGAAATGAGGGTAGTTGGAGATGGTATAAACCAGTCTGGAGTAAATGATTGGGATCCACCAAGTTCACCTCAAATGACTTATACAGGCAATGGTATCTGGACTATTACAATTGCACTTAAAGCAAATAAAGACATTAAGTTTTTAGCTGGCAATGCATGGGGCGCTTTTGATTATGAAGATAACAGTGGTCAAAGCCAGACAACCGGAACTCCAAGACCAATAAAGTGGGAAGGTGGCAATAATTTCAAAACACCAACCGTTGCAGGTACCTATACTATTACTTTAAATGAAAATGCACAAATAGTTACAATCAACTAATTTTTCTAAATAAATAAACGGCCGCTCCATTATTTTAATGGGGCGGTTTTTATTTGCGGTCATACTCTTCCAAAATCAGAAATCATCATGGTTGGTATTAGTTAAAATAATTTTTAGTCAAAATTAAAACTGAAAATCAGTTGTTTATGAAGGCTCTATAAAAATACTTTTCAAATTTGTAGGAAATCAACAAGTAGAATCCTACCTTCGCCGTCCAAATTAAAAAAGTGCACGGGATAGCGGGCACATCACTTAAAAATAAATACAATGAGTAAACTACATTTCACTACAAAACATGCGAACGAGGCTACCGTTATTCACAACTGGTATGTGATTGATGGTACTAATCAAACCGTTGGTCGTATGTGTTCAAAAATTGCCGCCATTCTTAGAGGTAAGAATAAGGCGTATTACACACCTCATGTTGATTGCGGTGATTTTGTAATTGTAACCAATTGCGAAAAGGTAAAACTTACCGGTAATAAAATGAACGATAAAATTTACGACAACTTTAGTGGTTACCCAGGTGGCCGTAAAGAAGAAGTTGCAAAAGATTTACAAAAGCGCAGGCCCGAAGTTTTAATTGAAAGAGCTATTAAGGGTATGTTGCCAAAAAACAGGTTGGGACGTAAAATGTACAAAAAACTATTTGTATACGCAGGATCAGCACATCCACATACCGCACAAAAACCAGCAGAGTTAAAATTTTAATTGTCTAACTAAAGTATCGCAACAGGTTAAATCCTAAAATCGAATTACTTAATATTAATAAAATGGAAAAACAAAAAAGCGCAGTTGGCCGTAGAAAAGAGGCAGTTACCCGTGTTTTCTTAAGCAAAGGTGATGGCAAAATAACGGTTAATGGAAAAGATTATAAAACTTATTTCCCATTAGTGTATCTGCAAAATCAAGTAGAAGCTCCTCTAAAAACGGTAGAGCTTTCTGATAAATTTGATATTGTTGTAAATGCACAAGGTGGAGGCGTTAAAGGCCAGGCCGAAGCAACAAAGCTGGGTATTGCCCGTGCATTGTTGGAGGTTAGTGCAGATTATCGTCCGGCTTTAAAAGCAGCAGGTTTATTAAGGAGAGATCCAAGATCTGTTGAGCGTAAGAAGCCAGGCCGTAAAAAAGCAAGAAGAAGCTTCCAGTTCAGTAAAAGATAATATTCGATACTGGATACTGGGTAACAGATACTATATTATCCAGTATCTAGCATCTAGAATCCGGTTTCAACATCAATTTTTAAAAAACTATTTTAATTATAAACAATGGAAAATAATACTTCCTTACAACAGCAACTTCTTGAAGCAGGTGTACACTTTGGTCATTTAAAAAAGAAGTGGAACCCTAAAATGTTGCCCTTCATTTTTGCCGAGAAAAAAGGCATACACATTATCGATCTTAACAAAACGGTAGAAGGTTTGCAAGAAACTGCAGCTGCTCTTAAGTCAATTGCTAAAAGCGGTAAAAAAATCATGTTTGTTGCTACAAAAAAGCAGGCTAAAGAAATCGTTTCTGATTCTGCAAAACGTATCAACATGCCTTTTGTAACCGAGCGTTGGTTAGGCGGAATGCTTACCAACTTTAATACGGTTCGTAAAAGCGTAAAGAAAATGCAGAGTATTGAAAAAATGCTGAATGATGGCAGTATTGATAATCTTACTAAAAAAGAGCGTTTAACACTTACCAGAGATAGAGATAAAATGGACAAAGTGTTGGGTGGTATTGCACAAATAAGCCGTGTACCAGCTGCCTTGTTTATGGTAGATATAGGTCATGAGCATATTGCATTGGCCGAAGCAAAGCGATTAAACATTACCACTTTTGGAATGGTTGATACCAATTGCGATCCTAATAAAGTTGATTTTGCTATACCGTCAAATGATGATGCAACTAAATCAATTGCTATTATTGTTAACTACATTACTGCTGCAATTGCCGAAGGATTGGCAGAACGTCAGGCAGAAAAAGATGACGATGATAACAGCCAGGATCATGAAGATTCAGCAGAGGCAAAAGCTGCTCGTTTTGAGCAAAAAGCCGATGGTGGTGATGACAGGAATAAAAGAGCAAAAGGCGGTGCCCCAACAAAACGCAGAGTTCCGGGTCCGGGTGCAGGTGGCAGAAAACCATCAGCAGGTGCTGGTCCTAGATAATAATCTAACAGGTTAATAATTATTTATGACCCTTGATTATTTTAGTAAATAATTTTTTAAAAATTCATTGTATAATTTATTATACAACTAAAATTTAAAATAAAAATGAGTGCAACAATAACAGCAGCAGATATTAATAAATTGCGTCAATCAACTGGCGCAGGAATGATGGATTGTCGTAAGGCTTTAACGGAAAGTAATGGTGATTTTGAAGCAGCCATTGATTGGTTACGTAAGCAAGGCCAAAAAGTAGCCGCAAAACGTAGCGACCGGGAAGCAAAAGAAGGTGTTGTGATAGCAAAGACTACCGCCGATAATAAAACAGGAATGATCATTTGCGTTAGTTGCGAAACTGACTTTGTAAGTAAAAATGCAGAGTTTGTAGTATTTGTTCAAACGATTGCTGATGCTGCAATTGCCAACAATGTAAATAGTGCCGAAGCGTTAAATGAAGTTTCTGTTAACGGAACTAAAATTTCTGAATTGGTAAATGATAAATTAGCCGCTATTGGCGAAAAAATTGCCATCAAATTCGAAAGAATTGATGCGGCATTCGTTGCAAGCTATATTCATGGAGCCAACAGAATGGGCGTTTTGGTAGGAATGAATAAAGAAGCTGCAGAAGCTGGAAGAGATGTTGCCATGCAAATTGCAGCAATGAATCCATTAGCTGTAGATGAATCATCTATTCCACAAGAAACCATTGCAAGGGAAAGAGAGATTGCCATTGAACAAATTAAAGCAGAAGGCAAACCGGCTGAAATGGCTGAAAAAATTGCGGTTGGTAAAGTAAATAAATTTTTAAAAGATAATACTTTAACTGCCCAGCCATTTGTAAAAGATAACGCAAAATCTGTGGCTGATTACCTGAAATCTGTAGATGCGGATTTAAAAGTAATTGAATTTAAGAGGGTAGCAGTTGGTTAAATTCTAAAACAAAATAATTACAAATGCGGTGATTTATCACCGCATTTTTTGTAATATTAATAATTTCTAAAAGAGGTAAAATATAAGCAGGATCAAGTGTAATTTGATGATTGTTGATATTGAAAAATACGGTAACTTCGCAACTTAATTTATTGTATTATTGCTGTCGTTTCTTACCTTTTCCCAACGTTGAGAAGTATATATGTAAACTCTTTTATTGACAATATTTTGTCAAGGGTTTTTTATTGGAAAAGGGTGAAGTGTTATTTGGAACTAAACTTTGCTGAGTAATTTATTAATCAACAAAGAGCAATTAATTTGTGTGATTGAGATAGGCGAAGCCATGTTTATGAACAAAAAAATCTACTATAGTTGAAGGAAAATTTCATTATCAGGAACTATTAAAATGATGATTGTAAAGGCTAATTAAAATAATTTCATTGAAAAGTTTTTCACTCATTGGCGCTGCCGGCTACATAGCTCCCAGGCATATGAAAGCCATAAAGGATACCGGTAATAAATTAATTGCAGCTTTCGATCCCAACGATTCTATAGGTATTATCGATAGCTATTTTCCAGATGCAGATTTTTTTACTGAGTTTGAAAGGTTCGATAGGCATATTGATAAACTCCGTCGCCAGCATGGGCATGCAGTAGATTATATATCAATCTGCTCACCCAATTATTTGCACGACTCACATATCCGTTTTGCATTGCGTAGTGGTGCCGATGCCATTTGCGAAAAACCAATCGTACTCAATCATTGGAATATTGATGCATTGCAGGATATTGAAAAAGAGACCGGAAAAAAAGTGCATACCGTTTTGCAATTGCGCCTTCATCCTTCAATTATCGAATTAAAAAAACAGGTAGAAAATAGTGCGGCTGATAAAAAATTTGATGTGGATCTTACCTACATCACATCAAGGGGCAAATGGTATTTTCATTCCTGGAAAGGTAACGATAAAAGATCGGGTGGAGTAGCCACAAATATTGGTGTTCATTTTTATGATATGCTGCATTTTGTTTTTGGAAATGTGGTTGAAAATAAATTGCACTATAAAAATGAATTCAAAGCCGCAGGTTATTTGGAATATGAAAAGGCAAGAGTAAGATGGTTTTTATCGGTTGATGTAAACGATATTCCAACCGAGATGAAACTGGCAGGCAAACGTACACACCGATCTCTTACTATGAATGGAGCTGAAATAGAATTCTCCGACGGTTTTGCCGATTTGCATAACAGGATTTATGAGGATATATTAAATGGTGGTGGTTTTTGTTTAGAAGACAACAGGGTAGCAATTGAAACAGTTGGTAATATACGCACTCAAAACCCTTTGGGACTTGTAGGCGATTTTCATCCCTTTCTTAATAATTTATAAAAATGAATTATACAAAACACGAATCCGCAATTGTAGATGATGGCGCACAAATTGGAGCGGCAACAAGGATTTGGCATTGGGTACATGTAAGTGCCAGAGCGGTTATAGGCGAGGGTTGTTCGTTGGGGCAAAATGTTTATGTGGGCAATGCCGTTATCATTGGTAATAATGTAAAAATTCAAAATAATGTTTCGGTGTACGACAATGTAACATTGGAAGATGATGTGTTTTGCGGTCCAAATATGGTGTTTACCAATGTTTACAATCCAAGATCGGCGGTAACCCGTAAGGATGAATATAGAGATACCCTTGTAAAAAAAGGTACCACACTGGGAGCTAATTGTACCATTGTTTGCGGTGTTGTAATCGGCGAGTATGCATTTGTAGGTGCAGGCTCTGTAATCAACAAAAATGTACCGCCTTTTGCATTGATGGTAGGAGTTCCTGCTAAACAGATTGGATGGATGAGCAGGTTTGGTGAAAGAATTCCATTACCCCTTTCAGGAGTGGGAACTTATATTTGTAATTATACTCAAGATCAATATATGCTTTCCGGAGAAATATTGAGTTTAAATCAACCATAAGATTGAGTTGATATTAGATAATATTCATCAAATTAAATGCATAAATAATTGGGGTTTTAATAATTAATTCAAACTGGATTTTAAAAAAAGAACCCAAATGATCTTAATACCCCAAAAAAAATTATATTTACAGTATCTAAAATTTATAACGCTATCGCCATTCTACTATAAATAACGATAGAAAGTTACGAAACTAACAAATTATGAAGCCTTTAAATTGGTATGCTTACCTATTCATTATTGGATTACTGATAAATCAGTTTCCTGTATTTGCTCAGAATGGAAACATTTATGATTCTACAGTTATAAGTTCCAAAAATATGTCTCAGCAAAGAGAGTTTTGGAATAATACTTATAATTTTCCCGCTAAACCCCGAAACCAATGGGAGATGGGAGCATCTTTTGGGATGGTTACAATTAGTGGTGATATTCCATCAATTTTACCAACCTTTGGTTTTGAGGCGCATGTAAGAAAAGCCTTAGGATATCTTTTTTCGATAAGATTACAATATGTAAATGGTGTAGCAAAAGGATTAATGTGGCAACCTGCAGGGGTAAATACCAAAAATGTTGCATGGTTAGATAACGGGAATCCTCAATTTGTTGGAAACCTGCCTTCAGGAAAAGGATATAATGCAACTTATAGAGATGATTTTGGAGTGCAAAGGGTAATTAGCCCTACATTAAATGGAGGTGTTTCGCAATCTATCTATCAAAACTATAAAACCAATATTCAAGATTTATCATTACAGGGAATTTTAACACTCAATAACATTCGGTTTAATAAGCATAAAACTAATTTTACTTTATATGGAGGTGCTGGTATTGGAATGACAGCATATCATGTTATGGTTAATGCCTTAGATGCAAATGGTAACAATTATACGAGTTTATTTAACAGGATTACCAATTCAATTGTAGGTGCTAATGCTTCATTTTATTCGAACCGGAAAGATGTATTGAAACAATTAAAGGAAGGGATGGATAATACCTATGAAACCGAGGCAGAGTCTGGTGGAAATAGAAATGCAAAATTAGGTAAGAACTCTATAAAGCCTTCCGGTACTTTAATTATTGGTATGACTTATCGCCTAAGTAAAACTATTAATATAGCTTTAGAGCAACGTTTAACTATGGTAAAAACTGATTTATTAGATGGACAGCAGTGGCAGGTTTATGCTGCTGGTGATGTAGTTCAAACAAGAGATTATGATAGCTGGAATTATGGATCATTGGGCATTAATTTTAATGTGGGTGCTAAATCAGTAGAGCCATTATGGTGGTTGAATCCATTAGAGTATGCCTATAGTGAACTGAATAGTCCCAAACATATGAAACTGCCTAAAATTGTATTTGAAGATGCAGATGGCGATGGTGTGATGGATCAGCTAGACAGAGAACCAAATACACCAGCAGGTTGCCCGGTAGATACACATGGCGTTACAAAAGATACCGACGGAGACGGCGTACCAGATTGTAAAGATAAACAACTAATAACCCCAACAGAATGTCAGCCTGTAGATGCTGACGGTGTAGGTAAATGTCCGGAATCAGCATGCTGCAAAGAAAATAAAGCAGCAATTGATACTTTAAAAGCTATCAATCAAAACAATTGCCCTACAGATTATCCAAGTATTAAAATGAAGGGTTTAAGTTTGAATAAGGATAATAAAGTTCTTTTAGAAACAATAGCATTAAAATTAAAAAACAATCCAACTTGTAATATCAGTATTACTGCTTATCCAAAAGCAAATAAAAAATTACAAGAAATCGCAAATAAGAAGCTGGAAATTGTAAAAAATTATTTAATGGAAAAAGCAGGGATTTCTGCAGACCGGCTTTCAACAAATTTGGTTTTAGAAGGAGGCGATACCGATATAATAGATTTTAAATAAGGTTTTATATCCTTGAAATATGCTACTACTACTTGCATCAAGTGTGATTTCGAAGATATTTTTGTAATAATTTAATTTAAATGCAACTAGGAAAACTGAAATTAAGTAATAGGAAAACTGAATATAATAAACAGGTACTTTATTTTTTTATTAAACTTTCAATTTTAGTAACTGCTTGGTTTATAATCTACGGCCTTATTTTATCGCCAAAAAGAATCATTGATAAACCAGTAACCAATATCCTTGCAGTAGCTTCAGCTAAATGTATAAATGCACTTTCTCCAAACACCGAAAAAATTTATACAGCCCCCTATCCAAATCATGCCGGTTCCATTTTAGTTCAAAATGGCGAAAAGGTTTTTGGGATAATGGATGTGTGCAACGGGGTTGATTTGATGTTCATTTATTTATGTATTATAGTATTACTGCCATACCCTTTAAAAAGGAAATTAATTTTTAGTATAGGGGGAATAATAGCCATCATTGTTGCAAATATTATCAGGATAACGGCGCTTTACCTGATTTTTAAATACCGCTCCGATGCATTCGATTTCAGCCATCATTATTTATTTACCTTATTAATGTATGTGCTCATTTTTTATGGCTGGGTTTTATTTATAAAAAAGGGGATGCCTAATGAAAAAAGCGGCTAAGGTTTTAGTAATATATCTCTTAGGATTATTGGTTTGTTCATTAATTTTAAAGTTCTTTAACATCTCAAACTTTGTAAATACAGTTAATGATAGCAGAACCACATTGCTATCTCCAATGATGTTATTAACGATCCTTGGAGGAATTATATCATTAAAACTAACACTTTCTTCAAAGGAGTTTAAAGTGTTTTTAATAATTTATGCGTCACTTTGGATTTTAAGATTTTTATTAATTTATCTCTCCGACAAAATAAATGTGGTTACAATTTTTAACCAATCCTTTCATTTTGAAATTATTATTCCCAATTATTATTCTCAGGTTTCCCGGTTGGCTACACCACTGCCCTTTGTAACATTTTGGTTGGTAAATCACTTCTTTACAAAAATTTTTCTGCAAAATTCTAATAAATCAAATTGAATATATTTTTAACATGCAAATCGTGAAACAAAAAGGTTCAATAATTTTAAAAAAACTGGCAATTACCCCAATCATAAAAACTAGTATTAGCAATTATTTTGCTGGGTTAATTTTAATGGTTGTTGTATTGAATTCTTCTTGCACATCAACAAAACAAGTTATTTATTTTAATGCCTTGGCAGATAGTGCAGGTATTGAAAAAGCAAAAATTGCCCAAATTAATTTTGAAAATAAGATTCAAAAAAACGATCAGCTGTGGATTACAATTGGGGGTAGTAATCCCAATGATTTAGTTGCATTAAACTCCGGCGGAGGAAGCGTAACTGGTTCGGCAGGTCAAAATGCCAATACATCCATTTTTGGATATTTGGTAGAGGCTGATGGCAATATAAAAATGCCTTATGTAGGAAAAGTGATAGCGGAGGGTTTAACAAGGGTTCAATTAGAATCCATACTAACAAATTTATTTAAAGAATATACCAAAAACCCCATTGTAAATGTTCGGTTTTTAAATTATTCATTTTCGGTTTTAGGAGAAGTAGGCCATAGTGGAAGGTATAATATGAATTCTGAAAGGGCAACCATTTTAGAAGCCATCAGTTCAGCAGGAGATATTACTGAATTGGGCAGAAGGGATAATGTTTTAGTGATTAGGGAAGTAAATGGCGAAAGAACATTTACTAGAGTAAACCTGCTTTCGGGTAATGTGTTTAACTCGCCTGTATTTTATTTAAAAATAAATGATATTGTTTATGTAGAACCAGTAAAAGCAAAGTTTATCAACAGATCAGGTATCCCTCAATATTTAGCAATCGTTGCGGTGGGTCTTTCCTTAATTCTTACAATATTAAATTTACGCAAATAACAGAAATTGCAACTAACCATTCATTTGGGATTAGTGCTTCAATTTTCTAAATAATGTGTTTGTTTAAAATATAATTACAATCAAATATAAATGGCAACAAATAATTCAAATTATAGTTCCGATATAGAAGGACAGGAAAATTCGCTGGAAAAAAACCAGCAATTACAATTTTTCTTTTTCAGAATCTTTCCATTTTGGCCTTTAATATTTTTTGCCCTGGGTATGGGTATTTTTGGTGGATATTTAACCTTACGTTATGCTACTACCATTTACCAGGTACGAACCCGCTTAATTGTAAATGATGACTCCCAACAAAAGAGCGCCAATTTGCAGGAAATCATTAAGCTGGACACCCGGAACCTTTCTGCCGAAACAGAAAAAGAAATGGAGATTTTACGATCTACTGATTTACTTAAAAAAGTTGCCAGTCTGTTACAGTTAAATATAACCTACAATGGACAAGGAAAAATAAAAACAGCCCAGGCTTTTAAAAATATCCCTTTTAAATTAGAATTGGAGTATCCGGATTCTGTTACTACATCTTTTGGTGGCGAAGCGAAAATTATTGGCAAGGAAATCAGTTTTAATGGGGAATTATTTCCGGTAGATACTTTTGTAAATACGGTTTATGGGTATTTACGTTGGCATATAAACGAAAATTTCATATCATCCGGAAATCAAGATAAGTGGATGGTAACGGTACAACCGGTATCTTCTGCGGCACGTCAAATAAAAGGGGGGCTTTCTCTTTCACCAATATCAAAAGGATCATCCATTATTGATATTGGATATGTGGATGCTTTTCCAGAAAGAGGAGTACTCATTTTAAATACTTTAATTAGTGTTTATGGCACTGCCTCTCTGGATTACAAAAGTAGAATTTATGAAAACACAGAAAAGTTTTTAGATGGCAGGTTAAGCCTGGTGTCGGATGAATTGACCGGCGTTGAAAAAAGATTGCAGGCCTATAAAACCAGTGAAAATATTGTTGATTTAAGTGAAGAGGGCTCTCAATATTTAAACAGGTTAAAACAATCGGATGCCAAGATTGGAGAAATTGAAGTACAATTGGATGTTTTAGGAGGGATTGAAAAATATGTAGCCAACAGAAATAATACCGGCAATTCGATTCCGGCAACTTTAGGGATTGCTGACCCAATTTTACTTGGCCTCTTAAATCAATTATATCAATCAGAATTCGATCTGGATAAAATAAGGCAGGTTTCTGGAGAAAAAAATCCTCAGATAGAAGTATATGAAAAACTGATAGCCAAATTAAAGCCTAGTATACTCAGCAGTATTTTCAATCTTAAACAAAATCTGGATGCAACCAGAAGAAGAGTGCAAGCTGAAAATATCGGGATCACTTCAACGATCAATCGCATTCCAGAAAAAGAGCGGGCTTTATTAGACATTAGTCGCCAGCAAGGCATAAAAAATGCTATTTATACTTTTTTATTGCAAAAGAAAGAGGAATCAGCCATTGCAGCTGCTTCTATTGTTCCAAATTACCGGGTAATTGAAAGGCCGGAACAATTTGGAGCCATTTCTCCCAACCGTCAAAACTACTATGCCATATCCATTACAATTGCATTATTGTTGGCAGTTATATTTATATATTTAAAAGAATTTGCCAATAGCCGCATTTTGTTCAGATCTCAAATTGAAGAAAGATTATCCATACCCATTATGGGAGAATTGATTTATAAAGCCAACGAATCAGCCTCTCCAATTGTTGTAGGTGAAGGGAAACGAACGCTGTTGGCAGAACAGTTCCGGGAACTGAGAACCAATCTGAATTTTGCAACTGCTGTAAGTACATCGGAGCATGCAAAAGTGATTCTGATTACATCTTCCATCCCATCTGAAGGGAAAAGTTTTGTAGCCATCAATACAGCCGTAAGTCTTTGTTTAACTGGAGCTAAAGTGGTGTTGCTTGAATTTGACTTAAGAAAACCAAAAATCAGTAAACCCTTGGGTATAAAAAGAGAACCGGGGATTTCAAATTATTTAATTGGCAATGCATCCGAAACGGAAATTATTAATATTTACGAAAGCATTCCAAATTTTCATGTTATACCCTCTGGTCCGGTACCACCCAATCCATCCGAATTAATTGGTTCTTCAAAATTGGGTGAATTGATGACCTATTTAAAATTGCATTTTGATTATATCCTGA
>JANPAP010000637.1:0-16058 GCA_031429975.1 Chitinophagaceae bacterium | reverse complement strand
TCCTTCGGCAGTTTTTCCTTTTTCTATTGATACTACCGGCATACCGGATTTATGAACCTGGTCGTGTTTACCATACAATACATCAATAAGTGGTAATGGCAAAAAATCAATAATTTTTTTGTTGACCACATGTTCATCTAGCCTAAAAAAATTTAAAAAAGCTTGGTTAGCAAAAACAAGTACAGCATCTTCATCAATTACCCACTCAAGGTTGGGACTATTTGATGAAAATGCTTTAAAAATGTTTCCTGTGAAATCAGTTTTTTGTATTTGTTGGCTTGAGGTAGCAAGGCCTTCTTTTATAATTGTTCCTTTGCAAATAAATGTTTTTTCATTACTGCTGCTTATTGCCAAACATTGCAACTCCCATTGCATTGGGTGATAAACACCATTTTTTAAATTTAGCTCCAGTATTTGTGGCTCCATTTTTTTACATGGATTTTGAATGGCCGTTTTAAAATTTTCTAAATTGGAAGGATGTATCAGGTTAAAAAAATTAATGTCATATTTTCGGGGATTTTTTAAATTAAATACCTTTTGCATTCTTGCATTCATCAACAAAATATTTCCATTATCGTCCAGCACCGTTAAAAATTGTCCTGAATGATTTTTCATAGAGGCAACGTAAGGCTTTAATTTTTTCCAATTAATATGCATGGATAATTGTTATAAGTAGTTGGATAATGTTTATATTTTTTAGGTAAAGGGTTAGGATTTGCTTTATTATTTATTAATTAATAAAATTGTCAATTAAAGCGGGTATTAAATTAAACTCCTTTGTTTTGTCTAAAAAAATATCTACACCTGTATCCAAACATAACTTTTTGTAACCTTCGTTACTATGATTGGTAACCATTATAACTTTACAATTCCAACCTTCATCTTTAATGTACCGTAAAACTTCAATACCACTTTTTCCGGGCATATTCATATCCAATAAAACTAATTTGGGAATCTCTTTTTCAATCATCTTAATGGCCATATCAAAATCGTTTGCTTCTCTTATGGGATGCCTGTTACCGGCGTCGTTTAATAAATCAACCAAGCGATTAATGTATTTTTTATTGTCATCTACTATCAAAATCATTTGAGTGTGTTTTTATTTAAACTAAACACAAATGTAAAAAAGCTGGGTGCTACAATTAATAGTAGTTTAAGCCTGTTTGTAATCAGTATTTAAATTATCCGAATAGATAAACTTCTATTCGCTGGTAGTTACTATACTAAATATAGTTAATAAGGTTAATTTAAATTGCAAATTCGGTATCGAAGATTAAACAAAACAACTAATAAAATAATGCTTAATCAATAATGTTATAGTTAAGAGCATACCTGGTTAATTCAGCATTGGTAAGCATTCCCATCTTTTCAAATATTCTTACTTTATAGGTACTAATGGTGGTTGTACTTAACGTTAGATAGTCGGCTATTTCGGTAATGGATTTTCCAGTGGCAATTAATTTAAAAACTTCAAACTCTCTTACTGATAGGTTTTCGTGCAAGGGTTTATTAAAATCTTTATTAAATGAATTGGCAATTTTTTCGGCAAGCGAAGAGGTAATATATTTCTTGCCATTCAGTACTCTGTAAATAGCGTCCATTAATTCTATATGAATCGTTTCCTTATTTAAATAACCAGCTGCACCAGATTTAAATGCCTGTATGACATACAAATCTTCGGAGTATATACTCATTATTAAAACGGGCAAATCCGGATCATTAATTTTTATTTGAAGCAATGCTTCTATACCGCTAATGCCGGGAGGCATATTGATATCGCAAATTAATAAATCGTATTTACTTTCACTTATCTTGTTTAAAACATCCGCTGCACTATTTGCTTCTTCAATAATTGCTATTGGAAATTCTTCAACTAAAAGTTGAATTAATCCCTTTCGGACAATTGCATGATCATCGGCTACTAAAACTTTCATATACGGGTGTTACTTGTTATTAATTATTATTTTCCATTGGTGCATTAACTATTATTGTTGTGCCTTTTCCCAACTCGCCGGTAATATTATATTTGCCCCCAATGCTTTCTGCTCTTTCTTTCATGCCTAAAACACCCAGTGTACTTTTTTCTTTTACTTTATTTTCATCAAACCCAATTCCTGAATCCTTTATTTTTAAAGTAATGCTGTTATAATTTAATTCCATTTCAACAACCAACGATTTTGATTGCGAATGCCTGGCAACATTGGTTAAGGATTCTTGAAAAATTCTAAACAAAGCATTCTTTACATCGTAACTTAATTTTGGCTCCAGCAAAGGCGCAATTAATTCTGTAAGTATGCCCGATCGCTTTTTAAATTCTTTCAGTTGTAATTCAACGGCTGCTTTTAGTCCCATATCATCGAGCACACTGGGCCTTAGTTCTGTTGAAATTCTTCTTACGGTATTAATGGTATGGTTCAGGGTATTCAACAGTTCGGCAATTTTGTTTTTAGCAATTTCATTTTCGGGACTAATTTTTTTATTTAACCAGGCAACATCCATCATAATTACTGTTAATTGTTGCCCCAGTTCATCGTGAATTTCTCTTGCTATATAGGTTCTTTCTTCTTCCCTTATATTTTGTAAATGTTTACTGAGGTTACGAATGGATTCATAAGATTCTTCCAATTTCAATTCAACCTTTTTGCGTTCGGTAATATCTATTATACTTCCTAAAATGCTGGTTACTTTCCCAGCATTGTTGCGTATAAAATAATTTCGGGCGTAAATATTTATGTATTCATTGTTCGAATTTAGAAACCTGTATTCGCAAGCCCAACTGCTTTTGCCGGAATTGAGTGCAACTTCAAAATTTTTTATTATGATTACTTTTTCATTTGGATGTATTTTTTGTTCCCAGGTTTCTGACGATGGTACGGCATCATTTTTTGTTAAGCCATACATTTGTTGATGCATTTCGTTTGCCCAATATTCATTGGTTTCAAGGTTCCATTCCCAAATGCCATCATGGGTGGTATCAGCAATCCGTTCAAAGCGTTCGTTTGTTTTAAAAATTGCTTCCTGTGCTTTTATTCTTTCAGTAATATCTCTTACAATGCCCATGTTCATTCCATCTGGTAATTTTCTGGAATGGATTTCAACATTTATTTTTTTTCCAGATTTTGATTTAAAAACTCTTTCTCTGATTACTGATTCATTTTGGTTTAATTGTTCAAGATGAATTGGATTGAACTCTAAATCCTCTTTAAATGTGATATCAAAAACTGATAATTGCAGTAACTCTTCTTTCATATATTCCAGCAGTTTTACAGCTACATTGTTTACATCCAAAAAATGCCCTTCCTGATCAAAAATAAAAATGGCATCGGCACTTTGTTCAAAAAAATTGCGGTATTTATCTTCACTTAATTGTAATTGTGCTTCGGCAATTTTTCTTCTGGTGATATCAATTATAACCCCATCAATTATTTCTGTTTGTGTTGCCGCATCAAATCTTAAAGAGCAATACTCCATTAAATAAACCGGGTTTCCATCTTTACATTTTAATACAATATCCTGATTGGTTATATTTTTTTCTTTTATTAGGTTATTGATAAATTGATTGCGATTAGTTTCACTAAAATAAAAAGAATTGGCATTGCTGTTTAGCAAATCCTTGCTGGAGGCATAACCTAATATAGTTGCAAAAGCATTGTTGCAAGTAATAATATCGCCCTGCAGCGTTGTTTGATAAATACCAGCAAGATTGCTTTCAACCAGGTTGCGGTATTTTAATTCGCTTTCTTTTAATTTTTCTTCAGCCTCTTTCGAATCGGTAATATCAATGATACTTCCATTTCGTAAAATGCTTCCATCGCTTAATAAAATGGGGGCAGTCTCACTTCTTAACCATCTGTATTTTAAATCTTTTGCAAGTACCCTGT
Organism: Chitinophagaceae bacterium; assembly: GCA_031429975.1. GTDB lineage: Bacteria > Bacteroidota > Bacteroidia > Chitinophagales > Chitinophagaceae > Ferruginibacter. The sequence goes on along the minus strand of JANPAP010000637.1, from coordinate 12,177 downwards.
AGGTTGAACTTAATGGTTTGAAGCTTTCATTGGATGCTTTAATTCCATCCATTAAATTTCCTAAATCATCTTTATGAACTTTCGAAAATAATAAGGTACTATCATTATAAAATTCTTCTTTACTTTCTTCGAAATAGTTTGCAATACCATCACTGATAAATTTAAAACTGATTTTACCGTTGGTTTCAATTTTTATTTGAAAAACTACACCAGGCAAAGCGGCCGTTAGTTCGCTTAATTTTTTTTCGTTTGCCCTTAATTTTTTTTCTGCAAATTTTTGTTTGCTGATATCTCTGGTAATGGATAGCAAGGATGTTATTTTTCCAGTAGAATCTATCAATGGTACCGCACTGGTTTCAAGCCATCGATGTGTTCCTTTAAAGCCCATAATTTCAAATTCGAGTGTGCCCGAAATTCCCTTGAAAACATTTTTTATTAAAGTGCCAAATGCCGATCGGTAGGGTTCGTTAATAATTTCCAATACCGATTTACCTAAAACCATTTCTATATTATCTACTTCCAGCATGGCTAATCCAGCCGGGTTCATATCTATTAATTCACCCTTGGGGCCTAATGTTTTTATACATTCTGGGTCTGCATTATAAATAGTGCGTAAATAGTTTTCGCTGGCAGCTAGTTTTTTTGCAGTTTTTTTACGTTCGGTAATATTTAAAGCAAAACAAGTAACGCCTTCCGTTTCGTAATCATTTTTTATTGGGTAAAGAAAAATTTCAGAATATTTATCCTGTTGTTGAATTGAATATAAAACTTCAAATGAAACTGCCTGCCCCGATAATGCCAGTTCCACTTTTTGTTTTAAAAATTCAAATACATCCTTGCCCATAAAAGAATAGGGAATAATCCCTTTTTGGGGTTTGCTGCCACTGTGTTGATAAAACTCTTCCGAAAAGGCCTCATTAAAAAATATAAGCCGGTGGTCTTTATCCATCGACCAAATCATTTCTGCTGAATTTTCCATTATCTGTTTTAGATAATGCTCATTTTTTTCTGCAACAATTTTTGCATTCATCATTTCGGTAATATCGTTATGCGATATTACCAATACAGTTGAATTGGATTTTAATTTTCCAACTTTTAAATGATACCAACTTTTAGCTCCACCGGCAAAACAGGTGTACCGGAGTTCATACAATTCAGTATCATTATTTAGTATTGCATTAATGCCATTAATAGTTTGCAATGCATAATTATTTCCGGCAGTGGCTTTTTTTAGTAAGTCCTTCATTAAATTATAGCCTACCGGAATTCTGTCAAATGTAGCTTCCTGATTTTTTGTTTTATTTGAAAAATCATTCCAGGATTGATTTGTATATACCAGCATTCCATTTTCATCCATTACGGCTATTTGCTTGGTTAAAGTAGCTAATATACCATTGGCAAAAACTGCTGTACTTTCAATATCCTTTAGTAAAAATTCTTTTTGGGATAAACTTGCTACTACTACCGATTTGTAATAATTGTATAGGATAAAAAAGCTGGCAATTAATAATAAAAAGACGGTGCCCAATTGCGTATTTAATTTTTTAGAAACAAAACCTTGGTGGATTAAAAAGCTAATTATCAGCACCGAAAAAATACTAACTACAGCGGTTTTAAATCCAGTTGCGGCTACTTTATTAGGTAAATTAAAAACAGTTAAAATTCCTGTATCTGGTTTTGAAAATCCAATGCCAGCACTTAAAAAAATTATTGATAACGCAGTTGACAATGACATTGTAACCAATCCATGAATGTCTGCATTGTTAAACAAATAACCGACCAAGGAAATAAATGCAATTGAAAAACTAATAAAATTACTAACGCTAAAAAACAAATGCCGTTTTGATGGATGGTTATAAAAACCTAATAGGGTAGTACCCGTAAAAATTAATGCTAATGCTCCCGATGGGGTTACATTGTAAATGATATTGGAATTGGGATTATTATTATTGATAATAAAAAACAACGTATCAAATTGTTTATTCCAGGATACTATAAATTGCCCGAATTGGAATAGGCCAATCAATATTACAATGGCTGATAATAGTTGAGCAAGTGGTTTTAATTTATTATGGGTAAATAATAAAACAGCAATTCCTGCAATAAGCGTTGCAATTGAAGTATAAATTACTGTTGCTGGCCAATTTTGTTGCCAACTAAGCAGTAGGTTATTATTAAACAACCAACCTGTGATTGAAATAATATTTATGGCAATTGCTAAAAAAATAAACGATACGGTTAGTATGGTTGTATTAAAAAAACTGTTTTTTCTAAATGGCATAGCGGTACAATTATAGTAGGTTTTGCATAATAATTAGCTTAAAACTATTTAGGATATTAACCCAGTTTTAATTCGATAAAAAAATTTAATATCCATCTTGAAATAAAATACAACTATAATTTTATTACCCGGATCCACAAACTGGCAAATGATTTTTTATTATAATCATTCGCAAAAACAACTCATCAATTTATTTAAAATTGCAGCTGCTTATTATAATTTTTTACAGCATTTTAAGGCTGTTATTATTTGGAGGGGTAATCCTTTACAGTATAATAATGGATTGTTTGGAGGAAACAAAAATAGAGAATTTTAGTAAATCCCTTTGTAGTATTTAGTATAATTACGTTGTAGAATTACGTTATGAACTTTATAGGATATAAAATGTAGGTTTTTGTCAAATTAATTTGTTTTCAATTGCATACCTGGTAAGCTCTGCGTTAGATTTGATGCCCATTTTTTCCAGAATACGGATTTTGTAGGTGCTGATGGTTGTAGGGCTTAAATTTAAATGCTCTGCAATTGCCGATGTAGATTTGCCAGCTACAATCAGCATAAAAACCTCATACTCTCTGCTGGAAAGGCTTTCGTGACTTAACTTACTGGAGGATTGTTGATAAAATGAGTTGGCCAGTTTTTCGGCAATAGATTGTGTTATAAACTTTTTTCCATTTGTTACTTTTTCAATGGCATCAAATAAATCAATATGAATGGATTCTTTACCAAGGTAGCCAGATGCGCCTGCTTTAAATGCCTGTAAAGCATACTGGTCTTCGGGATACATACTCATTATTAATACCGGCATATCGGGTGCCATTTGTTTTATTTGTGGTAGCACTTCAATACCACTCCGGCCGGGCATATTTATATCGCAAATTAAAATACCCCATTTTTGAAGCAATACTTTACTAACAATTTCTTCTGCATTTCCTGCTTCATCAATAACAGCAAGCGGATATTCTTCCTGCAAAAGTTGTTTTAAGCCACGGCGAACAATTGTATGATCGTCTGCAATTAAAATATTCATAATGGTTATTTTATTTGGTTTATAATAATTTAATTTTTTAAAGGCACTATAATATTAATTACTGTTCCACCTTCGGCAACAGCTTTTATTTGATAATTACCATTTATACCAATTGCTCTTTCCTTCATTCCTAAAACCCCTAGTGTTTTTTTTGATTTTGCCAGGTTTTCATCATAGCCAATTCCATTATCTTGAATTGACAAAATAAATTCGTTTGCACTTATTTCGATGGTAACTTTTACCATGGTTGCTTTTGCATGGCGGGCAACATTGGTTAGTGATTCTTGAAAAATTCTGAACAAACTATTTTTTACATTGTCTTCTAAAAAAGGTTCAACCCCTATTAAATCATAAACTGTATGAATGTTGGTTCTTTTTTCAAAATCTCTGATGTGCATATCGATAGCAGCAACTAAGCCCAAATCATCCAATACACTTGGCCTCAATTCGGTTGAAATGCGCCTTACCGATTTTACAGTTAAATTCAACATTTCGTGTAGTTCCAGTAGCTTTTCTTTCATTTTTAATTCCGAGGCTGGAATCTTATTATCCAGCCAGGCAACATCCATAATCATTACAGTTAATTGCTGCCCCAGTTCATCGTGTATTTCACGGGCTATATGTGTTCTTTCTTCTTCTCTTATATTTTGAAGATGTTCTGAAAGCTGCCTGAGTTGGCTGTTCTTTTTCAGAATGAGTTCTTCTACTTTTTTACGTTCGGAAATATCCCTTACAATCACTTGTATATTTCCATCATCGGTTAGTTGGGCACTTAGCTCCGTATAAAATTCGGTGCCATCGCTTCTAACAAACTGCCGCTCTACAAGTATGGGTAAACCCGTATGTAATTGCTCCATGTTAATAGGCAATTTACCTTTATATTGATCGGGGGTAATTTCTAAAAGATTTAATTGTAGCAATTTTTCCTTGCTATACAAAAGCATGCTACAGCCATTTGCATTCGCCTCTTTAAAATTACCCTGTTTATCAAAAATAAAAATGCCATCTGCTGCCTGATCAATTAATTTTTTGTATTTCTCTTCTGTTTTTTTTATTAAAACTTCTCTTTCTAATTTATCGGTAACATCAATTAAAATATTTACTGCACCAGTTAAGATACCGTCACTATCAAACAGCGGACTTGGGTTGGGTAAAACCTGGCGAGAAAAACCATCTGGGGTTTTAATAATTGTTAACTTACCAGCAACTGCTATACCCTGTTTTAAAGTTATCGACATAGGGCAATCATCAATTGGCACCAGAGTTCCGTTTAAATGCAAGGGTCTCCAAAAATCAAACCATTTATCTTTTCCAATAACAGGTTTTTGGCCACAAAGTTTTTCTGAAGCCAAATTAAAATGTTGTATGTATCCTTCCGTATCGCATGTGTATACAGCTTCGGGCAAGCTTTCAATTAAATGCCTAAACTGTTTTTCATTTGCAATTAATTTATTTTCAATTTTCTTTTTTTCGGTAATATCATTAAATAAAATAACCGCACCTTTTATATTGCCTTTTCCATCTAACAGGGGAGCGCCATTATTGCTGATGACAATATCGCCATTATCTCTTTTTCTCAATACCGTGTTATTTTCTAAGCCCACTGTTTCGCCTCCGTTTAAAATACGGCTAATAATTAAATCAATGGGCATGCCCGACTCTTCATTAATTACATTGTAAATATGTTGTAAGGGTTTGTTTTTTGCCTCTGTTAAACTCCATCCGGTTAATTTTTCTGCTGCCGGGTTCATGTACTGCACATCGCCCAAATTATTGGTTGTTATCAATCCTTCCGAAAGGCTTTGTAAAGTAATTTTATAATGTTCCCTGTGAAGCTTAAACGCCTCACTTATTTTTTTGGTTATTTTTATTTCATTGGTAAGAAAAAATAAAACAATGCCAATTAATAATGCAGAAATTAAAATACTTAAATAAGCAAGATTATTATTTTGATTATTTGCAGCTAGAAATTTTTTTGATTTATAATTTATGGAGGCTCTGGTTTCTTTGTTTTTTAATTCCTGTATTAAAACGATTGAATCTGATAATCTTAAACCCTCTTCTGTTGAAAGTAATTGGATAGCTACTGTTCGTTTGTTATTATCACAAAGTAATTTTAATCGGTTATTAAATTCAATTTTTCGGTTGATAAGATCGCTAAAGGTAGCCGCAAGACCAGGGCTGTAATTCAAACTTTGTTTTTTTTCGATGGCCAAAATTTTATTATAACTACTCCGGATAGAATCGATAGATTTACTAAAGTTTTTTACAAAATTTTTGTTTCCGGTTATGGAATACCCTCTGGCACCCGATTCGGCAGTTAGAACCCATTGGTACAGATCCTGAAATGCAGCTTCGTTTTTTACAAATTCCAGTTGTTGTAAATAATCCTTTTTAATTTTGTAATTATTCTTTGCAAAAAATATAAGGGCAATGCCCATTAAACTTATTGCCAGCATAAAAAGATATAATAAAGTCCACTTTTTAGTAATCCATCTTTTTTGTATGTTTAATGAGCTATTCATTTTATAGTATTGCCCTTTCCATTTTTATTTGTGAAATAATTTTAGGTACAGCTTCAAATTTTTTATACTTATCTATAAAAAAATCGGCACCCATATTTGTGTATTTGCTTTGTATTTGTTCATCCAGAAAAATAGAAAGTACAATAATTACTGTATTGCTATAAATAGATTTACTAATTTTTACAATATCGAATGACTGGTTATTTGGTAAGTTGATATCCAACAATATAATTTCAGGATTAAATTTTTCAATGCAATAAATGGCGTCCTCATAAGTACAGGCTTCTTTTATCGTAAGCTCTGCAATTGATTCAATTAATAATTCTTTTAGCCTTTCTATTATTTGTACTGAATTATCAATTATTAATACTTTCATAAAAAAAATTTACTATTACAAAGAACTTTTATTAATGGTTACAATAAGATAGTAGCTTGGGTTATAATTCAGTAGTAATTACTTACTATAAAGTAGTAGAGTTACTTCTACAGGGCGAGGCTAATTAGAAATAAACTTGCTACTTACATATTGATATCAGATATAATTTGGTGTGCAATGGCATAGCGGGTAAGTTCTGAATTGGTTGATAAATGTAATTTTTCGATAATCCGGCTGCGGTGAGTGCTAACGGTTGTTAATGCAAGTGAGAGTGATTCAGCTATCTGGGTAATGGTTTTACCTAAGGCAAGCATTTTAAATATTTCAAACTCCCGGTTGGTTAATAATTCGTGAGGGTTTTTATTTGAATCGATGGAGGTTAATAATTTTTCGGCAATTTCGGGAGTAATGTATTTTCGGCCCATTTGAATTCGTTGGATTGCTGTAATTAATTCGTAAGGGGCCGCATTTTTATTGATATATCCTGATGCACCTGCTTTTAAAACCCTTATTGCATAAAGGTCTTCGGGATAAATACTTAATATTAAAACGGGTAAATCGGGCTTTATGATTTTTATTTGTTCCAGCGCTTCCAGGCCGCTTCTTCCAGGCATATCTAAATCAGAAATTACCAAATCATAATCATGCAGGGTAACTTGTTTTATTAAAGATTCGCCATCAGCAACTTCGGTTATTACTGCAGTTGGAAATTCATCTTTAAGAATCTGTATCAGTCCTAACCTGATAAAACTATGATCATCTGCAAGAATAATTCTTTTCATTTCAAAAAAATTTATTTAAGAATTACTGCTAAATGGTAATTCTAACATTACACGGGTACCTTTATTTATTGTAGAAATAATTTCCAGTTTTCCATTTAGCGCTCTTGCTCTTTCCTTCATGCCTAATATGCCAAAAGTGTTTTTTGTTTGTTGTATTGTTGCATTAAAACCTATTCCATCGTCGGTTACAATTAATTGAATGAAACCGTCTATTATTTGTAATGAAGATATAACATTTTTTGCATGGGCATATCGGGTAATATTGGTTAACGATTCTTGAAATACCCTAAAAATACAAGTTGAAATTACTTCACTAATTTTTAAGTTAGTTAAGTTGCTGTCTAATGTATGTGTAATGCCTGTATTGTTACTAAATAACTGCCCATGCAATTCCAATGCATTGGCTAATCCATATTCATCCAGAATGCTAGGTTTTAATTCATTTAAAATTCTTCTTACCGAAAGATTACTGCCATCCAATAAACCTATTATGTTTTTAATTTTTACTTTCAACAATTCGTTATCAGGGGCAATTTTTTTATCTATCCAGGCAACATCCATTTTAATAGCGGTTAACTGTTGGCCTAAGTCATCGTGTATTTCCCTGCCTATACGCCTGCGCTCTTCTTCCCGAACGGTTATTAAGTGGTTTGTTAGAAGATGTAATTGTTCGTTATAATTTTTAATCTGATTTTGGGTGTTTTTGCTTTCTGTTATATCTACCATTACACCAATCAACCTTACGGGTTCATCATTTTCAACAATAACTGATACCACATCTTTTAACCAAACAATTTTACCATCGGCAGCAACCATGCGGTATTCAAATTCATGCGCCTGTTTTTTTATAGTATTCTGTACACAATAATCAACGGCCCAATTACGATCCTGTTCATAAATATGGGTTGACCAAAAATCGGATTGTGAGGTCCAATTATCAACGGGGTACCCCAATATTTTTTCGGCCGAGTTACTCACAAAACTAAATTCAAAAGTTTTAGCATCGGCTTCCCAAACAATACCTTCTACACTGCTGATAATGCTGAAATATTTTTCTTTTAAATTTTTTATTTCCTCAGCAGCATTTATGCTCTGCAATTCTTTTTCTAAACTCTCCAATGCAAACGAAAGGTTGTTGGTGGCTTCTTGCAAAATATAAATCTCAGCATTATTAAAAAAATCGATTTCCCCTGCATACAAACTAAAAGTGCCAATTGTTTTTCCAAATTTTTGTATTGGTATTGCAATGGACGATAGGTAGCCTCGTTGTAAAGCTTCTTCTTTCCACGGTGCCATCATTGCATCTGTTGCTATATTATTACATACCGCATATTTATTACTTCGAACCGATGTGCCTAATGGGCCACTGCCACCAGGTATATCCAATATCGAAATGTTTTTGGTTTTTGTAAGATACCCATCCTCAATACCGGCGTGCATTACGGGGTAAATATTATTAGCGGCTGTATCAATTAAGCCAATCCAGGCTAACCTGAAATTTCCTACTTCAACTGCAATATCACAAACCTCTTTAAACAAGGTAGCGTCATCATTTGCATGCAAAATCATTTTATTTATTTTGCTGATAAATAAATACAGCCTGCTTGTATTAATAATTTTTTGTTCGGCAATTTTTCTTTCGGAAATATCTCTAATAATAACCAAAATATTTCCATCTTTCAACATTTTAGCATTGATATCTACAAATATTGCAGAGCCTTTTTTTCGTTTCAATAATCTTTCAGTAGAAGCTGTTTTTCCTTGTTTTAATTCAACAAAACGAAAGGGTTCTACTTCAAGATTTTCTTTAAATACAAAATCATAAATGGTTTTGTTTTTAAATTCTTCTTCTGTAAATCCAGATAAACTAACTGCACTATTGTTTACCGATAAAAAATTTCCATTGGTATCAATTATTAAAATGGCATCCGAAGCCTGCTCAACCAAGGATCGGTATTTTTCTTCACTTTTTTTAATTTCTTCTTGCGCCTTTATACTTTCTGTAACATCTTTAAAATAAATAGAAAGCCCATTTTCTGAAGGATAAATTTGATTCTCAAACCATTTGTCGTTGGGCGAATAATAGTTAACTAAGGTTATTTGCTGTTGCTCTATCATGGCTTTTTCACAAGACAATTGAAAAGGTATTCCAAAACCATCTGGAAATTCTGTCCATATATTTTTGCCAAGTAATTGATCCGGGTTTCGCCCAAATATTTCGCCGGCTTTTTTATTTACATAAGTGTAATTCCAGTTTTTATCCAGAGCAATAAATGCATCCGATACTCTTTCTACCAGCGCTCTGTATTTTTCTTCGCTTTCTGTAATTAAATCCTCTGCCTTTTTTCGGGCAATCATTTGCTTTATCAATATCTCTTTATGCTTTTCATTCTGCTCGTACAATTGTGTGTTTAAAATTGCATTGGCAATTTGGCTGGATACCAACTGAAAATGTTCAAATTCAATTTCAGAAAATGTACGCTTTATTGAACGGGAATAAATTTTTAATAACCCCAGTATTTTATCGCCTACAAATAATGGGGCCCCAAGGCAGGATATATAATTAAAGGTAGCGTTGCCGGCTTCTTTTACTTTTAAAAAAACAGGGTCGGTGCTGGTATCTTCAATTGCCAGGCACTTTTTTTCTTTAACTAATATTGATAAATAGGGGGCAAGATGATTTAAGAATGAGTCTTTTTCATGTTCTACAATACCAGTGCTTTCAAAAAATTCAAGCTGATCTTTTTTATAAAGATGTATGGTACAGGCATCCACTTCAAAAGCTTCCTTTATTTTTAATAAATACTCATGTGCAATTTCGGCTGTCGAAAATTTGTCAACCCGGTGTTCCCGAATGGCGGAGAGAATTGTAAACCGTTGAATTGATTTTTCTAATTGATTTGTTTTATCTAAAATGTTTAGTTGAAGTAATTCATCATTAATTTCTTTTTCAGTTTTAAGTCTTTCGTATTTGTTTTGATACGTTAGAATGGAAAAAAAATCTTCTTTCCCTTTCAATACTGACAGTTTAATAGGAATTTTATTATTATCAAAAATGCGGAGATAAATATATAAAACCATTGCAAAAAAAACGGCCACCAACGACTTACTGATTAAATTACTAACTAACCTGTTTTGGAGGTTTTCTGCACCCCAATAACTACCCAATATATAAAGTATCGAATCGAAGTTAAATACCAGCAACATGGCAATCAATAACCGGCCAAATAGTTTTAACCATTTTATTTTAAAAAAGAAAAATTCATAAAGTATTACAATAATAATAGAGTCTATAACTAACGCAATAGTGCCTACAATAAGTGTTCTGTATTTTGTTTGTATAATTTCAGTTTTTATACCCTCAGAATTAAAGTTTCCATGAAATGCCAACTGTTGAAAATTGGTAACCCACGACATGATCATAAATGCAAAATTCGCCAGGGTTATACCTATTATGAGCCGCTGGGTAATGCGAGGCCCTTCTTTAATATAAATTAATAAAACTGCAAAAAGTGTTGAGCTAAAAATTATGGCAGCGCCCGGACTGATTGTATATTCATGCAAAAAATTTATTTGAATACTGTTAGAAAGTATCGTTTGAAAGTAACGGTTGCTCCCCAAATAAATATAAAGCGGCGCCAAGCCAAACCTTGGTTTTAACTTGTATAAAAAAAGGATTAAAAATCCAATTAAAATCACTTCGGATAGTATGGTTAAAATAAAAAACACAATAGTAAATAAATTAGAATTTATAGGTTTACACTTATTATTTAATACTCAACTTTACTTTAGCCAACTCTTTTTTTAATTCAATAATTTTTTGTTCACGCCCAACAAATAAGTCAACAATTTCTTTCAGTTCAAAATTTGCAGTTTGCAATTCGGCTGTGCGTTCATTTACTTTTTGTTCTAACTCCTCATTTAATTTTCGAATATTTTCTTCGGCAATTTTCAAAACGGTAATATCTCTCGACACACCCAATACCGATTTTACATTTCCATTTTCATCCATTTCGGGACTAAGCCTCCAATCCAGGTATATTTTTCCTTTTGCACTTTCCCATGCAAATTGTTCTTGAAATGAAATGCCTGTTTTAAAAACAGCGTTTATTTTTTCTTCCCAAAAAGCAGCTTGCTCCGCATCAAAACCTGCTTCCAGGTGCGTTTTCCCAATGATATCGGAAGATTTTAGTCCAGTGATATCCAATGCTGCCTGGTTCATATAAGTGTGCTTTCCGGTTGCATCGTAGCGCATAATATAATCCGGTATCGCTTCGGCAAGTGTGCGGTATCTTTCCTCACTATCTTTTAAAATTAATTCATTATTAAAATGTACCAATGCTAGTTTTACCAGTTTTGCAGAGCGGTCAATAAGTATAATTTCTTCAGGAACCGGGGTACGTATTTCATTATAATAAATAGCAAACGTACCCAGTACATTATTTTGATTATTTAAGATGGGGGTAGACCAACAGGCTTTTAAATTAAAGCCCAGCGCCAAATCACGAAAATTTATCCAAAGTGGATCGTTGGCAATATCAGAAACAATAACCCTTTCTTTTGTAAATGCTGCCGTACCGCATGAGCCTACCATTGAACCTATAGTTACGCCATCAATGGCATTGTTATAAGCATCGGGCAAACCGGGGCCAGCACCATGCCTTAAATGTAAACCATCAGTATCCAATAACAGAATAGAGCAAATTGCTTTGTTGGAAAGCATTTCAAAATTTACAGCAATTTTATTTAAAATATTCTTTAACGGTTTGCCACTTGCAATCATTTCCATTACTTCATTTTCTCCCTGCAGCAAAACTTCAGTTTTATTTCTTTCACTTATATCCCTCACTATTGCTAAAAAGTTACCATTGGGCAGCATAGTAGCACTTATTTCTATTGGTATAAGGGTACCATCATTATGTTTAAAAACCCGGTTAATCATTATTGACTTACCTTTTTTTAATTCATCAAACTGTAATGGTAAATCCTGCTCGGTAACAACGGTAAGATCGGTTACCGTTTGGTTTAATAATTCAGCTTTTGTATAGCCAAAAATTTTGCAGGCTGCATTGTTTACTTCTATATATTTTAAGGAATCATCCACCAGTAATATGGCATCCGATGCCTGCTCAATAAGCGTACGGTATTTTGCTTCATTTTCTTTTAATAAATTTTCAGTGATAATC